>JASFME010000012.1:0-23927 GCA_050117725.1 Granulosicoccaceae bacterium
AACTGCCCGACAAGCTTTGAGGCGCTACGCGCATCAAGTTCGCCATCGACGAGACCTGAAACCTGTTCTGCGTATTCATCCTTCATGGCATATTACCTGTCTGTCATTAAACCTGTTCATTCGCGCTCTTCCAGTAACGGACGGATGCGCTGGTCAATTGCTTCACGCGCCCGGAAAATCCGGGAGCGTACTGTCCCCACCGGGCAGGACATTGCGGTGGCAATATCCTCGTAACTCAATCCATCAAACTCGCGCAGGGTGATGGCCGTGCGCAGGTCTTCCGGTAAATCCTCGATCGCGCCGTATACGGCCTGCTCGAGTTCATCTTTCATCAGCATGTGCTCCGGGGTCGCAAAATCCTTCAATCCCGATGCATTTTCATACTGTTCGGCGTCACTCGCCTCGATATCATCTTTTGGCGGTCGACGCCCCATCGCCACCAGGTAATTCTTCGCCGTATTGATCGCGATCCGGTACAGCCAGGTATAAAAGGCGCTGTCACCACGGAACTTGGCCAGGGCCCGGTAGGCCTTGATAAAAGCTTCCTGCGCCACATCCTGTGCCTCGTAGGGGTCACGGATATATCGCGAAATCACCTTCAGCGTCTTGTTCTGGTATTTGAGTACCAGTATATCGAACGCCTTTTTGTCACCCTTCTGGACACGCGCTACGAGTTCCTGGTCGTCTATACTGTCGCCCATTCGGGCCCCCTCTGTACCACAGGCAGTACTAACCACCTGCTAAATAGACCATCATGTTCTGGAAAAGTTCGCCTGATTCAAGGCTTTATTATATCCTCATGACAATATGCTGAAGAACAATCGCAAAATCTACGATGTCCTTGTAATAGGTGGCGGTATCGCCGGCCTCAGCCTGGCGCTGCGCCTGGCCGATCGTAGCCGGATCGCCATTATAGCGAAGGGCCAATTAACTGAAAGTGCCAGTTTCTATGCCCAGGGCGGGATTGCCGCGGTACTTGACGAGCAGGACTCTTTCGAGGCCCACATTACCGATACGCTCAATGCCGGCGCCGGCCTGTGCGATCCGGATATTGTCCGCTATACGGTCGAAAATGGCCCCGAATGCGTACAATGGCTGATCGATCAGGGTGTGCTGTTTACCCGTGAACCCGGCGAAACCGGTCAAAATGGCTACCACCTGACTCGTGAAGGCGGCCATACCCGGCGCCGGGTCATCCATGCCGCGGATATGACCGGCAAGGCCGTCGAGACCACGCTGGTTGAAAAGGTCCGCAGTCACGACAATATCGATATCTTCGAACACCACATAGCCATCGACCTGATTACCTCGCGCAAACTCGGGCTGACCGGCAACCGCTGCCACGGCGCCTACGTACTCGACCGTAACGCCAGCCATGTCCGCGTCTTTACCAGCCACAGTGTAGTACTGGCAACCGGTGGCGCGAACAAGGTCTACCTGTATACGACCAACCCGGATGTCTCCACCGGAGATGGTATCGCCATGGCCTGGCGCGCCGGCTGCCGTATTGCCAACATGGAATTTATCCAGTTCCACCCGACCTGCCTGTATCACCCGAAGGCCAAGAATTTCCTCATGAGTGAAGCACTGCGTGGTGAAGGTGCGCGACTCCTGTTGCCGGACGGCACCCGCTTTATGCCCAAATATGACAAGCGCGGCGAACTCGCGCCGCGTGATATCGTGGCACGCGCCATCGATAACGAGATCAAACGCCACGGTATCGAGTACGTGCATCTCGATATCAGCCACAAGCCGGCCGAATTCATCCGCAGGCATTTCCCGAACATTTATGCCAGGTGCAAGGAATTCGGCTATGACATCACCCGCGAACCGGTACCTGTCGTGCCGGCCGCGCACTACACCTGTGGCGGGGTGCTGACCGATCGCCACGGTCGAACGGATGTCGATGGCCTGTATGCAATTGGGGAAACGGCCTGTACCGGGCTGCATGGCGCCAACCGCCTGGCCAGTAATTCGCTGCTCGAATGCCTTGTATTTGCCAAGGCCGCAGCGGAAGACATCACGCCGCAACTGGACAAACTGCCTGTGCCGCCGCCATTGCCGGCATGGGATGAAAGCCGCGTCACCGACTCGGACGAGGAAGTCGTGGTCAGCCACAACTGGCACGAACTGCGCCAGTTCATGTGGGATTACGTTGGCATTGTGCGCACCAACAAGCGTCTGCAGCGTGCCAGACGTCGTATCGAGTTGTTGATCAATGAGATCGATGAGTATTACGGTAATTTCCGGGTCAGCAATGATCTGATCGAATTGCGTAATTTGTCGCTCGTGGCGCTGCTGATCATTAACAGCGCCATGCAACGCAAGGAAAGCCGCGGCTTGCACTATACACTTGACTACCCCGTCAGCGATGAAAAATTGGCCTTGCACAATACGGTACTGGTACCGGAATCTTATCCTGCTACTGGACAGCATGACGACGCACAAACGGCCTGACTCTGGCGCATATGCATCAAGCTGTCGCGATCTGCGTCTTGCTGGTTAACAATGTTACACAGGTACGCCGGTAGTTCTCCTGGCCCAGCGCATCGGGCATAAGGACCACCACGCGTTTTCGCCATGTTCCGGGACGGCTGAATTTCAGGATCATCATGCCGGGCAGCAAGATGCTGTCACCCAGCAACATGACCTGCTCACACTGTCCGGATTGATAGTGTATCTGCCAGCAACCATCTGAATAACGATGCAGGTTTATGACAGCATCATGGCAACTGCGGGTAACATAACGACGGTAAAATCCCTGCCCTTGCAGGGCAAGTACGGGGAAACAGGTGAGAAACCAGCTACTGCCAAATATAACCAGCAACAACAGCATTCCCCCGCCAAACAGGCTGGTAACAAGGGCAATCAGCTGTAATCGCCGGGAGGTGCCGCACTGAATATGCAACGGTGTCACACGTTTGTGCGCGGATGAATGAATTGAATATTGCACGAATCACTTCCCTGTGTAACTGGCAATAACAAAAAGATTTAACAGTCACTTTAGCATACGCTCATCCCGTTTTACCATTTGCCGTCTGGTGCATTGATCCGGCTGCTATCAATGATAATTTATGTGGGTATTTGCCTCACAGTTCGATATGCAAGGCACAGGATCCCTGTATTTGACATGCTATGATCAACACTGGCTATTAATGCAAATCCTGCCCGCCTGGCAGTTATTACCCGGAGACAACTATGCAGGCCGAATGGCAACAATTTCTGATCGCGCAAGGCGCACACATCGAAGATGGTGTGGTGACACATTTTTCTTCGCCAGCTGATGAAACGGATGCCGTACTCAATGGCAGTTCCGTGTCAGCGCTGACTCATCTCGGCGTTATCAGGGTCAATGGTGTCGATGCCCGCACATTTCTGCATAACCAGCTAAGTAATGATATCGAGCACCTCGAGGCCGACAACTGGCGACTGGCTGCCTATTGCTCACCGAAGGGCCGTACCCTGGCGGTATTGCGCCTTTTCCCCGGGCCGGACGAAACTTTTTATCTAATCCTGCCGCGTGACATACTCGCGCCGACGCTCAAACGTCTGCGCATGTTTGTTCTCATGTCACAGGTCACACTTGCTGACGTCAGTGAAGAATATGGCATTGTTGGTGTAAGCGGTAGTGTTGCCTCGCAGCAACTGGCGACGAAAGCGGGCGATGCACGGCTTGCCTGGGAAAAGAATATCGCAGTCCTCAAACTCGGAGGTGACCCTGTACGCATTTTGCTCGTAGGCAAGCAGGCTGAACTCGAACACCAGTGGTCTGAACTGGTCAGCGCAGCCAGACCTGTCGGTGGGCCGGCCTGGCAGTTACTGGATATCCGTAACGGCGATCCACAGGTATTTGCCACGACTGTCGACGTCTTTGTCCCGCAAATGCTGAATATGCACGCCATCGACGGCATCAGCTTCAAGAAAGGCTGTTACCCGGGCCAGGAAATCGTTGCCCGCATGTACTATCTCGGCAAGTTGAAACGACGCATGTATCTTGCCCATGCCGAGCAGGACACGCCACCGGCAGCGGGCGATGAGTTGTTTGCCAGTCACAGTGACAGTGGTCAGGGCGCGGGGCGTGTCGTGATGGCCAGTCCCGCACATGGCGGTGGTGTCGACCTGCTGATTGTTGCGCCGGTCAGCGTCGTCGAGGGTGGACCATTACATATTGGCTCCGCCGAGGGTGCACCGCTGGAGATAATTCCCCTGCCCTATGATGTGCCGCTCGAACGCAAGGCGGGGTAAATTAACCCATTGCCCAAACCGCCTGTTGTTAACGAACAGACAAGCAGCCATCGCAGCTTGTCATGCTGCGTTTACTGTTGCGGACGCATGTGCGGGAACAGCAGGACATCACGGATGGAGGGGGCGTCGGTGAACAGCATCACCAGCCGGTCAATACCGATACCCTCACCTGCGGTTGGCGGCAGGCCATGTTCAAGCGCCATCACATAATCGGCATCAAAATGCATGGCCTCATCATCACCGGCATCCTTTTGTTCAACCTGTTCACGAAAACGCTCCGCCTGGTCTTCCGGATCATTCAGTTCCGAAAAGCCGTTCGCGATCTCGCGCCCACCAACAAAGAATTCGAAGCGTTCTGTGACAAACGGATCTTCATCATTGCGCCGTGCCAATGGTGAAACCTCTGCCGGGTAGGCAGTGATGAAAGTCGGTTCCTTGAGTCTGTGTTCAACCGTCTTTTCAAAGATCTCGATCTGTACCTTGCCCAGGCCATAGCTGTCCTTGATCGGGATCCCGAGCGCCTCGGCCACGGCGCGTGCCTGTGCCAGGTCATCGAGCTGGGCCCCGGTCACATCCGGGTTGTAATGCAGGATCGCCTGCTTGACCGACATACGCGTAAACGGCTTGCCGAAATGATAGTCTTCACCCTGGTAGGACACTGTCGTTGTGCCCAGCACCTCTTCGGCCAGACCACGCAACAGTGTCTCGGTCAGATCCATGAGATCGTGATAATCGGCATAGGCCTCATAGAATTCGAGCATCGTAAATTCCGGGTTATGCCGCGTCGACAGACCTTCATTCCGGAAGTTGCGATTAATCTCGTAGACCCGCTCGAATCCACCCACCACGAGTCGCTTCAGGTACAACTCCGGCGCAATGCGCAAATACAACTGCATATCAAGCGCATTATGATGCGTCAGAAACGGCCGTGCTGCGGCACCACCGGGAATGGCCTGCATCATCGGAGTTTCAACCTCGATAAAGGCACGCTCATTGAGGAAGTTACGAATGTAATTGATGACCTGCGTACGCATGCGGAAGGTATTGCGTGATACCTCGTTCATGATCAGGTCGAGGTAGCGCTGGCGATAGCGCGATTCCTGGTCAACCAGGCCGTGGAATTTTTCCGGCAACGGGCGTAATGACTTGGTCAGCAGTTTTATATTGTCGACCTTGACCGACAGTTCACCCGTCCTGGTACGGAACAACACGCCTTCTGCGCCGACAATGTCACCGATATCCCACTTTTTGAATTGCTGGTTATAAAAACCCTCCGGCAATTCATCGCGTGTCACGTATAACTGGATCTGCCCCGACATATCCTGGATATGTGCAAACGACGCCTTGCCCATAATACGGCGGGTCATCATACGGCCAGCCACCCTGACGCGCAGCTGCGCCTTGTCCAGTGCCTCGGCATCCATGTCGTTATATTTGGCATGTATCTCACCGGTCATGACATCACGGCGAAAATCATTCGGGAAGGCAATGCCCTCTTCGCGTAGCAAGGCGAGCTTTTCGCGGCGCTGGGCTATTTGTTCGTGTTCGTCGTTTTCAGGCATTGTATTCTGTCACTGTCTTGAATGTTTGTAGTCTAGCATGTCTCTTACAGACCCTGTTTCAAACTGGCCTCGATAAACTGATCCAGTTCACCGTCCAGCACGGCCTGGGTATTGCCGGTTTCTACCCCGGTACGCAAATCCTTGATACGTGCCTGGTCCAGCACATAGGAGCGGATCTGGCTACCCCAGCCGATGTCGGATTTAGTGTCTTCCACCATCTGTTGATCGGCCTGGCGTTTCTTCATCTCCAGCTCGTACAACTTGGCCTTGAGCTGTTTCATGGCTGTGGCCTTGTTCTTGTGCTGGGAACGATCGTTCTGGCACTGTGTCACGATGCCGCTCGGTGCATGGGTAATACGCACGGCGGACTCGGTACGGTTAACATGCTGGCCACCGGCACCGCTGGCACGGTACACATCAATACGCAGATCCGCAGGGTTGATCTCTACATCAATATCTTCCTCGATTTCCGGCGAGACGAACACGGCCGAAAACGAGGTATGGCGACGATTGCCCGAATCGAACGGTGATTTGCGTACCAGGCGGTGTACACCGGTTTCGGTGCGTAACCAGCCGAAGGCGTACTCACCGTCAAACTTGATGGTGGCCGATTTTATGCCCGCCACTTCACCGGGAGACACTTCAATCAGTTCGGTCTTGAAACCGTGCTTTTCACCCCAGCGCAGGTACATGCGCAACAGCATTTCCGCCCAGTCCTGCGCCTCGGTCCCCCCGGAACCGGCCTGGATATCGAGAAAGGCATTGTTCGGGTCCATCTTGCCGGAGAACATGCGGCGGAATTCGAGCCTGGCAAGTTCCTGGTCGAAGGCCTCAAGATCGGCAATCACCGCCTCGGCCGTACTACTGTCGCCCTCGGCCTCGGCCAGTTCGAGCAATTCCTGCGCCTCATCGATACCACCGCCAAGCTTGCCCAGGGTATCCACCACCTGCTCGAGTGCGGCACGTTCACGACCCAGTGCCTGGGCCTGCTCGGGATCGTTCCAGATTTCAGGATTTTCGAGTTCGCGCTTGACCTCGATCAGGCGTTCGGCTTTGCTCTCATAGTCAAAGGTACCCCCTCAGCGCTTCGGAGCGCTCCCGGAGATCCTTGATTTGGGCATAGACAGGGTTTAATTCCAGCATTGAATGTACTTCACAGGTTTGCAGCCAAGATTGGCGGCATAGGGTACTACAGGCAACGCGTCCGACCAACCGTCAATCAATAATCTCGAGATGTTCGACCACCAGTTGCGGACTACGCCGACCGGCGTATTCATTCACATCGAGCCGATATACGAGTCGCAGTCGACTGACCTGTTCGGGCCAGTCGTCATCGGTCTGGAAAAAGGCGATGGCATCGATATTGTCCTGGCCACCCTCACCCTGCACGACCAGCTTCAGGTGCTTCTCGCCGACTATACGCCGCTTGATCACCGCAAATTCGCCCTCGAACACGGGCTCCGGAAAGGCCTGCCCCCACGGTCCGGCCTCACGTAACAGTTCGGCCACGTCAAGATTCAGCTCATGCGCGGCCAGTTCACCGTCAGTATGCACGATGCCCTGCAAATCATCCTGTTGCAGGTGGTGGCGCACCTCGTCATCAAAGGCCTCGGCAAAGGCAGTGAAGTTTTCCTCGGCCAGGCTCAGGCCGGCCGCCATCGCATGGCCGCCAAACTTGCTGAGCAATTGCGGATGCCGCGCGGCTACCGCATCCAGTGCATCGCGGATATGCAGTCCCGGTACGGAACGCGCCGAGCCTTTCAACTCGCCCTTGCCTGCCCGGGCAAAGGCGATTACCGGGCGGTGCAGGCGATCCTTGATGCGCCCGGCAAGAATACCGATCACACCCTGGTGCCAATCGGGCTCATACAGGCACAGCCCGAACGGCATAACCTGCTCATCATCCAGATGCAGGGCCTCGACGATTGCCAACGCCTGCTGTTGCATGTCCTGTTCGATATCACGACGGGCCTGGTTCAGTTCATCGAGCCGCTGCGCCATGGCGCGCGCCGCCTGCATATCATCGGCGAGCAGGCACTCGATACCGAGCGACATGTCCTCGAGGCGGCCCGCGGCATTCAGGCGTGGCCCGACAGCAAAACCAAGATCCGAGGCAACCAGTCGCTGCGAGCGACGCCCGGCGATTTCCAGCAGCGCCTGTATTCCCGGCACACATTCACCGGCACGGATCCGCGCAATGCCCTGCGCGACCAGTACCCGATTGACCACATCGAGCGGGACCACGTCGGCTACCGTACCCAGCGCGACGAGATCCAGCAGTTGCGCGAGGTTCGGACCCTGCTCACCCCGCACCTCGCGCAAGTGTGCGCGCAGGGCCAGCAACAGGTAAAACGCCACGCCGACACCGGCAATATTTTTACCCGGAAACTGATCGCCCGACTGGTTCGGGTTAACAATCGCATCGGCGCATGGCAGGGTCTCCGCCGGCAGGTGATGATCGGTTACCAGCACCTGCATGCCGGCCTCGCGTGCCGCCGCGACACCGGCATGACTGGAAATACCATTATCCACCGTGATGAGTAACTGCGGTTGACGTTGTGCCGCCAGCGCGACGATCTCCGGGGTCAGTCCGTAACCATATTCGAAGCGGTTTGGTACAAGATAATCGACGTGTTCGAACCCAAATAACTTCAGGCCACGCATCATCAAGGCACAACTCGTAGCGCCATCGGCATCAAAGTCGGCGACAATCAGGACACGCTGTTGTTCATCTCGCGCCTGGCACAACAGCTCGACAGCCGTAGCGATACCCGACAGGCTGCGGTAATCCGGCAAGGCTGCAAGCCCGCGCTGCAGTTCATCACTGTGTTGCACATCCCGGGCAGCATAGATACGTGCCAGCAGGTCGGGTATCCCCGGAAGCAAAGGCACTTTCAAGCTTCGTTGTACAACCTGTTTTTGATTTTGTGGCGACATAGCACTTGTTACGCTGCGTTTTCTTGCTGACAGAATTGCACAATTGTTTTTTGTCGACGCAGCAATCGGCGCCACCAGCCTTTGTAGCGGGTCATGGTCAGTGTATAGCCGTGTTGACCGCCAAGATAAAACGTACAGCGCTGCAGGGCAGCATCCTGCATTGCCGTGGCAAGTGGCACCAACCAGTCCCGTTCCAGGGCGGCCAGCTTGTTGCACAGACCGGCCGCATCATCTGCCGCTACCAGGGGCAAATGCACAAGGTGCGCACCGCTGCCAGCCTGCGCCAGCCAGGCAGTAAAATCCTCAGGGAGCGGACGATATTCAATCTGCTGCAAGCGACTCAGCCCCTTCACGAACACATCGTTACTGCTGCAGCTGCTGTAGGCAGGGTGCCCGGTTTGTTCAGGCTCGCCGTTGCCCCACGGCCATACGCCATTGATCGGCATGAATCCGCGCGTCACGCGTTTTTCGTTGACCGGATGCGAATGCAATAACATCTGGATCTCGTTGAGCACGTGTCGCCACCATGCCGCGTCATCACCTGTCGGCATGGCCGGCAAAATATTCCGGCCAACGACGTCAGCAAGCGGCGTAAAGCGGGTATTGCCTGCCGCCTTACCTTGCAGGTACCAGCGTTGCGGGGTCGGTGCGATCACCTGCAGGCCGTCGTCATGCAACAGTTTATTGATGTCGGTTACAAGTTGTTGCGCTTCATCCTGTTCAATCTGGAAATGTGTACTGTCGTATAACAACACATGGTCCATGTCCGGCAACAGATGTACCGGGTCAAGGCATAACAGAGGCTGCGTGGCCGGTTCACCCGTATCGGCAAGCCAGTTCAGGGCGGCCACCGGTAATGATGGAGCCGCCCGTACCGCAAACAGCTCACACAGTGTATGTTGCAGGGAAACTGTTGCCAGCGGAAAGGCATCGGCGCGCGTTAACAGGGCTGCCAGCGAGGATAATGGCTCGACTGTACGGCCACATAGCTGCTCTTCACCATACTCACGCAACCACGTACACGCGGCATTGTCCTGCGCCGCGTGCAGCGGGACGATCAGCGTCAGTTGCCGTTCGTCCGTCACCATCGGTGAATCAGGACATGTTGTCGAGAATGGCCGTCTTCACTGCAGCCAGTGTCGCGTCCACCGTCATCATCGGTCCCGTGCTTTGCTTGATCGCCGTATCCGGATCTTTGAGGCCGTGACCGGTCAGGGTACAGATCACCTTGCTGCCTTCCGGGATCTTGCCGCTATCAATGTCGCGCAAGGCGCCTGCCAGTGAGGTCGCCGAGGCCGGCTCACAGAAGATACCTTCCTTCTCGGCAAGCAGTTTCTGCGCGGCAAGAATTTCCTCGTCAGTGCATTCATCAAACCAGCCGTCAGATTCTTTCTGCACTTTCCAGGCCTTGTCCCAGCTTTGCGGGTGGCCGATACGGATTGCAGTGGCGACAGTTTCCGGATTATCCACCATGTCACCGCGCATGAATGGCGCAGCGCCCGCCGCCTGGTAGCCGACCATGCGCGGGCGGTTGTTGACGAGGCCATGATCGAAATACTCGGAGTAGCCCATCCAGTGCGCGGTGATGTTGCCGGCGTTACCGACGGGCAGGCAGTGGAAATCCGGTGCGGATTCAAGTTCTTCAATGATCTCGAAGGCCGCAGTTTTCTGTCCCTGCAGACGGTACGGGTTGATGGAGTTGACGATGGTCACCGGTGCTTCCTCGGCAACATCCTTGACCAGTTGCATACCCTCGTCAAAGTTACCCTTGATCTGGATCACGACGGCACCGTGCATCATGGCCTGTGACAGTTTGCCCAGGGCAATCTTGCCCTCCGGGATCAGAACGAACGCCGTGATGCCGGCACGCGCGGCATAGGCCGCGGCGGCGGCGGAGGTGTTGCCTGTCGAGGCGCAAATGATGGCACGACTGCCCTCTTCCACCGCCCTGGTCACGGCCATAGTCATACCGCGGTCCTTGAAGGAGCCGGTCGGGTTGAGGCCTTCGTACTTGACATAGATATCGACGTTCTTGCCAATCTCACGCGGTATATTATTCAGGCGAATCAGTGGCGTGTTGCCCTCACCAAGGCTGATCAGGCGAGTGTCATCTGAGACCGGCAGGCGGTCGCGGTATTTTTCAATCAGGCCGGTGTAACGTGGTCGGAAAGGCATGGCTCTTACTCCATTTAATCAATTCGTTTAACTGGCATCGAGTGCTTCGACGCGAATACGGATCACTTCACCGTGCACCGTATCGAGTTGTTCTATTGCTGCAATCGCATCATTCATCCGCTTCTCACGCAGGCGATGCGTCAGCAGGATAATCGGCACGGTTGATTCACCCGGCGCCGGTTCCTTTTGCACGATCGCCTCGATGCTGATCTCGCGCTCGGCGAGAATACGCGCCACTTCCGCGAGCACGCCCGGACGATCGGTGGCCTGCAGGCGCAGGTAATAGGCGGTCTCGATCTCCTCCATCGGCAGGATCGGGGTATCGGAGAGGGCATCCGGCTGGAATGCAAGATGGGGCACCCGGTTTTCCGGATCCGCTGTCATGGCGCGAACCACGTCCACGAGGTCAGCGACCACCGCCGAGGCAGTCGGATCGGCGCCGGCTCCCGCGCCATAGTACAGGGTCGGTCCCACGGCGTCGCCCTTGACCAGCACGGCGTTCATGACACCATCAACATTGGCGATCAGGCGGCGGTGCGGGATCAGGGTCGGGTGCACGCGCAATTCAATACCCTGCTCGGTACGACGTGCCACGCCGAGGTGCTTGATAGTGTAGCCAAGTTTTTCAGCATAACTGACATCTTCACGCGCGATCTTGCTGATACCTTCGGTGTAGGTTTTTTCAAATTGCAGCGGGATGCCAAACGCAATCGACGCGAGGATAGTCAGCTTGTGCGCGGCATCGATACCCTCAACATCGAAGGTCGGATCGGCCTCGGCATAGCCGAGTGCCTGCGCCTCTTTCAGCACATCATCGAAATTGCGACCCTTGTCGCGCATCTCGGTAAGAATGAAATTACCCGTGCCATTGATGATGCCGACCAGCCATTCAATCGTGTTACCGGCCAGTCCTTCTCGCAGCGCCTTGATGATCGGAATTCCACCAGCCACGGCCGCTTCGAAGGCCACAATAACGCCCTTTTCCTGGGCGGCCTTGAAGATTTCGTTACCATGCAGGGCGATCAGTGCCTTGTTCGCCGTCACCACATGCTTGCCGTTACTGATCGCCTGCATGACCAGTTCACGCGCCGGATTGTAGCCACCGATTAGTTCAACTACTACATCAATTTCCGGATCATTAACCACCTCGGCAGGATTGGTGGTCAGCTTGATGTCATCGGTCGTGCAGATACGCTTGGATACCAGGCTGCGGGCCGCTGCATGGGTCACCCGGATACCGCGCCCGGCCCGGCGCGTAATTTCCTCGGCATTACGTCTCAAGACATTGACCGTGCCACAACCCACTGTGCCCAGTCCCAATAACCCGACATTAACCGGTTTCAACATTCATCTCCTGCTACTGCTTGCAACACATTGTCCTGGCGGAACATGGTACGCAGACCACGTATCGCCTGGCGTGTGCGGTGTTCATTTTCAATCAGACTGAATCGCACATGGTCATCGCCGTATTCACCGAAGCCCACGCCTGGCGATACGGCAACCTTGGCATCGGTCAACAGTTTCTTGGAAAACTCGAGCGAACCCATTTCCCTGTACGGTTCAGGGATCGGCGCCCAGACAAACATGGTCGCCTTCGGCTGCTCGACATGCCAGCCGATTGAATTCAGGCCTTCGCACAATACGTCGCGACGGCTGCGGTACATATCGCAAATTTCCTGCACGCAATCCTGCGGCCCTTCGAGTGCCGCGATCGCCGCTACCTGGATCGGCGTGAACATGCCGTAGTCATGGTAGGACTTCATGCGCGCCAGGGCAGCAACGAGTTGCTTGTTGCCACACATGAAACCGACACGCCAGCCCGGCATATTGTAGGTCTTGGACAGAGAATAGAATTCGACTGCGACATCCGTAGCCCCCGGCACCTGCAGGATCGAGGGAGCTTTATATCCATCAAAGGCAATCTCGGCATAGGCAATATCGTGGACCACCCAGATACCGTGCTCGCGTGCAATCGCGATCACCTTTTCAAAGAATTCGAGATCGACACAGCCGGCGGTCGGGTTACCGGGAAAATTCAGCACCAGCATCTTCGGCTTCGGCCAGGTGTTCTTGATCGCGGTCTCGAGTTCGGTGAAGAAATCGACGCCTGGCACCAGCGGCACGTGCCGGATATCGGCGCCGGCAATCACAAAGCCATAGGTATGGATCGGGTAACACGGGTTCGGCACCAGCACGTTGTCACCGGGGCCGACCGTCGCCAGCGCCAGGTGCGCGAGGCCCTCTTTCGAACCAATCGTGACAATCGCCTGACTTTCCGGGTCCAGGTCAACATCGTATTTTTGCTTGTACCAGCCGCACACTGCGCGACGCAGACGCGGAATACCGCGTGACATCGAGTAACGATGCGTATCCTTGCGCTGGGCCACCTCGACGAGCTTGTCGACGATGTGTTGCGGGGTGGCCTGGTCCGGGTTGCCCATGCCAAAATCGATAATATCCTCGCCACGGGCGCGGGCTTTCGCCTTCAACTCGTTGACGATATTGAATACATACGGCGGCAGGCGCCTGATTCTGGGAAAATCTTCTTCCACGACAGTCTCTTGTTTCAATCGGCGGTCTGCTGCAGCGACAGCCGCCGGGCAATTAAAGCCGCGCACATTAAGGCCGCGCCCGGGTGATGTCAATCAGCACTCCCCCTGCCGACCTGACTTTCGGCAAACAGGGTAAAATTTGTTGAAATATAACATGATAGCGGCCATAGCGCCTATAGCAGCCGATGCCGGGGCAAAGCGGGTGCGAGACGCTGGCCGATCGGTTAGCATGGTGAAACTATGAAACTGCACCAACACATTCCCGGCGAGCAGTTTTTTATACGTTCCTGCGAGGACAGCAGCATTACCGTTAACGAGGAGCGCCTGGAAAACAGCTTTATTATCCAGCCTGGCCGGCTGCAACGTGACTGGCCGGTCGGACATATCGATGCCCTCGACAAGCCGCAGGTTCAGGCACTCGCCAGGCTGGAAGTGGAAATCCTGTTGCTGGGCACCGGCCAGCGCCAGCATTTTCCGGACCAGCGTTTATTGTTGCCGATCACCGATCGCGGCATCGGCATCGAGATCATGAGCACTGCCGCCGCCTGCCGGACATACAATATCCTCATGGCGGAAAACCGCGAAGTGGCGGCCGCGCTCATCCTGGAAACGGCATAAGCAGCAAGCGTTGCGTGAGTGATGATTAAACAGGCCGTGCGGGCAAGCCGCGGGGGAACTCAGGTTTCGCGGAAAATCGTCTCCATTGAATAACCATCGCGCTCGAGTACCTCGCGCAGACGCTTCAGGGCTTCGATCTGGATCTGGCGCACCCGTTCGCGAGTCACACCAATTTCATTGCCAACTTCTTCAAGCGTCGCGGTTTCATAACCGTGCAGACCAAAACGACGTTCGACCACCTCGCGCTGCTTGTCATTGAGTTGATTCAGCCAGTCGTCGATGTGACTTCTTACATCGTCATTTTGCAGCATGGTTGCCGGGTCATCGACGCTTTCATCGGCGATACTGTCGAGGATAGTCGTATCAGTAGAATGTGACAGTGGCATATCGGCCGAGGTAACACGCTCGTTCAGCCCCATCATGCGTTTCACATCCTCGATAGGCTTGTCCAGCATGCGTGCAACATCCTCGGGACTTGGCTCATGCGCCAGCTCCTGGGTCAGTTTGCGCGCCGCACGCAGGTAGACATTCATCTCCTTTACGACATGGATCGGCAGGCGAATCGTGCGCGTCTGGTTCATGATGGCACGTTCAATGGTCTGGCGGATCCACCACGTCGCGTAGGTGGAAAAACGGAAACCGCGCTCGGGGTCGAATTTCTCAACTGCGCGGATCAGACCAAGGTTGCCTTCTTCAATAAGATCGAGCAGGGCCAGACCACGATTCATATAACGCCGGGCAATCTTCACAACCAGGCGCAAATTACTTTCAATCATGCGCTGGCGGCCTTCCTCGATACCCTTTTGCGCCATACGCGCAAAGTGCACTTCTTCTTCGGCGGTTAGCAGGGGGGAGCGGCCGATCTCGCTCAGGTAAATGCGTGTGGCATCGGCATCACCGGTATATTTGCCGGGGGAATAACGGCTCTTGCTCTTGCTGGCTGCCTTGTCAGTATCCGTGGCCTCGAGATTGACTTCATCAACACCGGCCTCATCCTCGTCGTTCGTATTATCAACCGCTGCCGGCGATAGCCGGGCATCATCTTGCCGAACCGGGTCAGACGCGGTTTTGCCGGTGACGCTTTTGCGTTTACGTGGCATTCCTTACCTCCAAATATCAGTCTTCCCCTGTCAATCACAGGCGACAGACCAGAGTTATCATTCACCCTGATTAGCACCGGTTTCTGTGTCCGGTTATTGGATCATGTCCTATTGCCAACTCTAACAATATTACCCGCGCCGGGGCAGATAACGTAGCGGGTCTATCGGTTTGCCATCGCGACGAATCTGGAAATGCAACTTGACCCGATCCACGCCACTGCGGCCCATCTCCGCAATCTTCTGGCCCTGTTTGACCTGTTGCCCTTCCTTGACAAGCAACTTTCGATTATGCGCGTAAGCACTTAAAAACCTTTCATTATGCTTGACGATAATAAGCTTACCGTAGCCCCGAAGTCCACTCCCGCTGTATACCACACGCCCGGCGGCCGAAGCCGTCACAGACTGGCCCAACCGGCCACTGATATCGATACCCTTGCGGGTCTCGTCACTGCTTGAATAGGTTTCAATGACTTTGCCGTGTGTCGGCCAGCGCCATTTCAGGTTTTTTGCTCCGGCGACTGGCTTTTTCACGGATTGCTTGCTGGCAGCAGGCCTTGCCGCAATCTTTTGTGTCGACTTCCTGCCTGATGCCGTCTTTTTCCTGCTAGATGCCGACTTTTTGACGACGTTTGCGGATTTTCTTTGTGTATTGGGCGACGCCCGCACCCGCAGGCGTTGACCGACGTAGATCGTATAGGGCGCGCGAATGCCATTGAGGCGGGCCAACTGACGGTAATCCTTGCCATAATGAAAGGCAATTGAATAGAGGGTCTCACCCCTGCGCACGATATGTGTACTGGCATGGCGATTGATGGAGGTCTGGCTACGCGCAGATTTGCCAGTGTGTCCGACCGGCGCCAGCGAGCTGCTGCCCCCGCAACCTGCCAGCCCTACCAGGCAGGCCAGGCATACAGGGATAAACTTGCCATACAGGTCAGTCAAGCCCGCCCAGTAATGGTACAAAGCTGACCTGATCGAGTAACCGACTGTCATAGCTGTCCTGCCCGGTTCGCATGACTTCGAGTAATTCCTGCCGGCCCTGATCACCAACCGGGATGATCAGACGGCCGCCTTCGACAAGTTGTTCACACAGCGGCTTGGGCACCTGTGGCGGTGCAGCCGTGACGATGATCGCATCATAGGGCGCATAACGCTTCCAGCCCCAGTTGCCATCACTGTAGGTAAATCGAATATTGCGCAAACCCAGTTCCCGGCAGCGTGCCTGCGCCTGGTCTGCAAGCGGCCTGATACGCTCGACCGTGTATACCAGCTCGACCAGCCGGGCCAGGATCGCAGCCTGGTAACCTGAGCCGGTACCGACCTCGAGCACCTTTTTCGGTGGTTGCCCCCTGCCCAGCAGCGCCTCGGTCATACGTGCCACAATATAGGGCTGCGAGATGGTCTGGCCATGGCCGATGGGCAAGGCGGTATCCTCGTATGCGCGGTGCGCCAGCGCCTCGTCCATAAAAATATGCCGTGGCGTGGTACGCATCACCTCGAGCACGTCTTCATTCTGGATACCTTTCTCGCGCAGGCGATCGATCAAGCGGTCGCGGGTACGCTGCGAGGTCATACCGATGCCACGATGCAGGTCGTTCATCCCCCCTGCTCCTGTTGGGCCTTCGGCGATAACCAGTGCGCGACCTTGTCGAGCGCCCGGTAACTGGTCATGTCGATGTGCAGCGGTGTGATCGAGACGGCCGATTCATTGATGGCATGAAAGTCTGTGCCCGGACCGGCATCCTGGCCATCACCCGGTGGCCCAACCCAGTAAATGTCCTTGCCGCGCGGATCCTGGGTCTTGTGCACGGGTTCGGAACGATGCCGGCGTCCGAGCCGGGTGGCCTGCATGCCCGAGAGTTGTTCGTAGGGCAGGTCCGGCACGTTGATACTGAGGATGGTATCGGCCGGCAAGGGGTCATGCCGCAGTCGTTCGACGAGCTCACAGGTTACCTGCGCCGCCGTTTCGAAATGCCGGGCATTTTCACCCACGAGCGACACGGCCATGGCCGGTGCGCCGAGAAAACGGCCTTCGACAGCTGCCGCCACGGTGCCGGAATACAGCACATCATCGCCGAGATTTGCACCGGCATTGATCCCGGCAATCACCATATCCGGCTCGTGTTCGAGCAACCCCGTGATGGCCAGATGGACACAATCAGTGGGTGTGCCCTCGACACAGATAAAACCGTTTTCCATGTGCGTGGCACGGATAGGATTATCCAGGGTCAGGGAATTGCTCGCCCCGCTCCGGTTACGATCCGGGGCCACGACAATGATCTCGGCCTCGCCCCCGAACGCCTCGGTCAACGCCGCCGCCAGGCAAACTATACCCGGCGCCTGGTAACCATCATCATTGCTGATCAGAATTCGCATGTTATCAATACACCATTATTGTTTTTATCTTATATAGACAATCACTTATACTCAATAGTTAAATGCTTTTATGAGTCTTGTTCCCGTTCCTGATCATGGCCGACAAACCCGACAATCCCGCTGATGACAGCAAGCTGTTCCGTGAGGCCATGCGTGGTGTCCGGCGACACGAGCATGATCGGCATCATTACCGGCCATCGCACAAACCACGGCCAATCCCCTACCAGACATTGCGCGACGAGAGAGAGGTACTCGATGACATGTTCTCGGACGCCTTTCGTCCCGGGGACGTCGAAACCGGCGAAGAGCTGCTGTTCGCCCGTACCGGTCTGCAACACCGGGTTATGCGCCAGTTACGCCGTGGCCAGTACCGCATCGAGGCCGAACTCGACCTGCATGGCATGACCGTCAACGAGGCGCGCATCGCCCTGACCGATTTTCTCAAGCACTGCCGGCGCAGCAGTGTGCGTTGTATTCGCATCGTGCATGGCAAGGGCCATGGTTCAAGACAAAAACTGCCGGTCCTGAAAAACAAGGTCAACGGCTGGTTGCGCCAGCGTGACGAGGTACTTGCCTTCAGCTCCGCCCTGCCCGTCGATGGCGGTACCGGTGCGGTATACGTCCTGCTCAAGCGCGGCTAATCAACTCTCCCGCCCTGCCTCATAGACATCGAGACACTCGCGCAGCGCCGTTGTGGCGAAACAACCCGCCACCAGTTCAAAACTGACCTCCAGGCAGTCTGCCTCGATTGACCAGTCGAGTTGGCTGACGTTCATACGCAAGGCGCGCCGATCACTGTCGAGCCCGCAACGTTCCAGCCCCTTACACCAGTCCTGTAATCCCGCCAGTGCCTGCGCTTCGATTTCCGCTGCCTCGCCTTCTGGCTGGTGACCCTGTTTGCCCCACATAGTGGCGGCAATATGTATTTCTCCGCTGTGCAAGCGCTGCAGCAGTTCCTCGTTGACTTCATCGACAGAAAAAAAACCATGCCGTCCATCGCGCAGGCAGATATCGCCGACACAGGGTACCGACCATGTACCGGCACGCACGCGTGCATCCAGGATCGCGTTGAATAACAGGCTGCGCGCGGCAGAGATCGCCATCTCGCGTTGTGAGCGGGACATGCGCTTGCCCCCGAACAGCTGTAATGCCTGTTCAAGATTACTGGCCTCGCGTCCGAAGCGCTGCGCTCCGAAATAGTTGGGCACACCATGTGCGGCAATCTTGCCAAGACGTTCTTCCAGCTCATGTCGCTCAGCATCAAGCTGCTGAATGCGCAGGCGGAAACGATTACCCAGCAAGGCGCCACGTTTCAGCTTGCGTGAGTGGCGTTGCGCCTCCAGCACCTCGACTTCGTCATTGTTCAATAGCGACCAGTCTGGGTCGGCCTTGCCCGGCAGGTGAACACTGAACCATTGCGTGGTCACCGCGTAACGGTCCTTGCGCCCGGCATAACTGACATGCTTGCGCGGTACATCAGCAACACGCGCCAGTTGCCCGGCGATCCAGTCGGTATTGCTGTTGGTTTTGCGGATTTTCAACCAGACATGCTCACCTTGCCCCTGTGGCGCCGCCAGGGGGATTTCATCGACGACAAAATCCTCTGGCCGGGTACGCAGCCGGCCGCTGCCACAGGGTTTGCCCAGGGCTCGCGCCGGGTTCAGGGCCAGTGTCAGTATTTCCTGATCAACAGCCATGCCAGATGTCTTCAGGCATCAACAAGTAACACAACGGCGAACGCGGCGATGCCCTCGCCGCGGCCGGTAAAACCAAGCCGCTCGGTAGTCGTTGCCTTTACATTAATCCGATCGTGCGGCACGCCCAGGTCATGGGCGAGGTGATCGCGCATCGTATCGATATACGGTGCCAGTTTCGGCGCCTGGGCAACGACGGTGCAATCAAGGTTGCCAACCACGAACTTGCGCTGTGCGAGTTGTTCGACCACGTTACGCAGCAATATCCGGCTGTCGATATTCTGAAATTGCGGATCATCATCCGGGAAGTGTCGGCCGATATCGCCGAGTGCGGCGGCACCAAGCAGGGCGTCACAGATTGCGTGGAGCAACACATCGGCATCGGAATGCCCGGCCAGGCCTTTGTCGTGGGGTATTTCAACACCACCAAGCAGCAGTGGCCGATTGTCGGCAAAGGCATGGACATCAAAACCCTGACCTATACGCATCGCCTAACCCTCATCCGCATTCAAACCGTCACTGTCAAGGATACCCGGTATCACATCTTCAAGACCACGCTGATGGCGCAGAAAAAATTCGGCCAGTGCCAGGTCTTCCGGGCGCGTGATCTTGATATTATCCGCACTGCCCTCGACCATAATCGGTTGCCGACCTGACAGCTCGATCGCAGAAGACTCATCCGTTACCAGCTTGCCCGACTCCAGCGCCATACGCAGGGCATTGCGCAGGCTGCCAAGATGAAACATCTGCGGGGTCAGGGCATGCCACAGGCCATCACGATCGACTGTCTCTTCGACCTCACACGTGACATCAGCACGTTTAATCGTGTCACGCACCGGTACGCCGAGCAGGCCACCCACCGGGTGCACGGCAAGAAGATCCATGAGCAGGTCCAGATCCTTGCGTTGCAGGCAGGGCCGGGCGGCGTCATGGACAAGCACCCAGTCAGCATCACTGGCATGGTCAGCCAGTGCCTCCAGGGCATTCACTACCGAGTGACAACGTTCAGCGCCACCATTCACGGTTAACAAGGGTTTGTCCGTATCGAAATGCAGGCCCTGCCAGGTTTCGTCGTCTTCCGAGATGGCAACGACCACACCGCTGATACGCGGATGCTGCAGGAATATATCAATACTGTGCTCAATCACCGTGCGACCGGCCAGCGGCAGGTACTGCTTGGGGATGTGGCTGCGCATGCGCTTGCCGATACCGGCAGCCGGGATCACGGCCCAGTATGTTTGTTCGATATTCACTTTGCCGGCTCCGCACTGGCTTCTGGCACAATCTGGTAGAAGCGTTCACCCTGCTTGACCATGCCAAGCTCGTTGCGCGCGCGCTCCTCGATCGCATCAAGCCCTTGCTTGAGGTCCCGCACCTCGGCCTCGAGTGCCGCGTTGCGTTCCCGCAGTTGCTCGTTATCGCGCTGTTGCCGTTCAACCTGTTGGCGTAATTGCCAGACTTCACTCAGACTGCCTTCGCCAAACCACAGCGTGAGTTGCAGACTAACCAGCAACAACACCAGTATGGCAATGAGCAGTCTCATGATCGGTTGTATTTACGCCTCCAGTCATCGCACCGGTCGATTAACCGCGCATAGACATGTGATCAAGCAAGATTCTTAAAGGCTCTCTTGCCAGGGTAAACGGCCTTGTCACCAAGCGCTTCCTCGATACGGATCAGCTGGTTGTACTTGGCAACACGGTCAGTACGTGACAGTGAACCGGTCTTGATCTGGCCACTGGCTGTCGCGACAACGATGTCGGCGATAGTGGTATCCTCGGTTTCACCGGAACGGTGCGAGACTACAGCCGTATAATTCGCCTTGTGCGCCATATCAATGGCGGCGAATGTTTCGGTCAAGGTACCGATCTGGTTAACCTTGATCAGGATCGAGTTGGCGATGTGCTTGTCGATACCTTCCTTGAGGATCTCCGGGTTGGTCACGAACAGGTCATCGCCCACCAGTTGCACGCGTTTGCCGAGTTTTTCGGTCAATAGCGCCCAGCCTTCCCAGTCATTTTCGTCCATGCCGTCTTCGATTGACAGGATCGGGTACTTGTCACACCAGTCTGTGAGTAAATCGGCAAATTCAGCCGCTGTCAGTGATTTGCCTTCCGAGGTCAGCTCATACTTGCCGTCCTTGTAGAATTCTGAACTGGCCGCATCAATGCCGATAAAGATATCTTCACCAGCCTTGTAACCGGCCTTGTCGATGGCCTCGAGAATGACTTCGATCGCCGCTTCGTTCGACGGCAGGTCCGGGGCAAAGCCGCCTTCATCACCCACTGCTGTATTCATGCCACGGCCGTGCAGGACTGACTTGAGCGCGTGAAACACTTCGGTACCGTAGCGCACCGCCTCGGACAGGCCTGGCGCACCGGCCGGGATGATCATAAATTCCTGCAGGTCGACACTGTTATCGGCATGCGCACCGCCATTGATGATATTCATCATCGGCACCGGCATGGCGTACTCGCCCGTGCACAGGTATTCGTACAATGGTTTGCCGGTTGCCGCAGCCGCGGCCCTGGCCACGGCCATCGAGACGGCGAGGATCGCGTTGGCACCGAGGCGCCCCTTGTTGTCCGTACCATCGAGATCGATCATGCACTGATCGATTGCTACCTGATCGTCCGCTGCCTTGCCAAGCAGTGCATCGCGAATCTCTGTGTTGACGTTGCTGACTGCCTTGCTGACGCCCTTGCCCCCAAAACGGCCCTTGTCGTCATCGCGCAGTTCTACGGCTTCACGGGTACCGGTTGAGGCACCGGACGGCACCGAGGCACGACCAAACGCACCACCTTCAAGCACAACATCGGCTTCAACGGTCGGGTTACCACGTGAATCAATGATCTGACGCGCATGGATATTTTTGATTGCTGTATCTGTCATGTTGTTTCCGTAATATTCCTGAAAATCGTTAACACTACAAAATTAAAGTGACTGTTCAATGAAGCCGCTTTTCTTCACGCTGCGATCAATCTCGAGCAGTGTTTCGAGCAGGGCTTCCATCTGGCCAAGCGGCCAGGCATTCGGACCATCGCTGAGCGCCTCGGCCGGGTTCGGATGGGTTTCCATAAACAGACCGGAGACCCCGGCCGCCACGGCGGCACGTGCCAGTACCGGCACAAACTCGCGTTGACCGCCGGAACAACTGCCCTGCCCGCCCGGCAACTGCACGGAATGCGTGGCATCAAACACGACCGGGCTATCCGTATCACGCATCACGGCCAGCGAACGCATATCGGAAACGAGGTTGTTATAGCCGAATGATACGCCGCGTTCACAGACCATAATCTGCTCATTACCGGTGGCGCGCGCCTTGTCGACAACGTTCTTCATGTCCCAGGGGGCGAGAAACTGGCCTTTCTTGATATTGACCGGCTTGCCCTGCCCGGCAACATTCTGGATGAAATTGGTCTGGCGGCACAAAAACGCCGGGGTCTGCAGGACATCGACCACGCTCGCCACTTCATCCAGCGGTGTATCCTCGTGCACATCGGTGAGCACCGGTACACCGATCTCGTCTTTAACCTGCTGCAGGATCTGCAGCCCCTGTTCGATACCCGGGCCACGAAACGATGCATGCGAGGAACGATTGGCCTTGTCAAAGGATGACTTGTAAATAAACGGGATACCGAGGCGCCCTGTTAATTCCTTGAGTTGTGCGGCCGTCTCGAGTGCGAGCTGCTCGCCTTCGATAACACACGGGCCGGCGATCAGGAACAGGGGCTGATCGAGCCCGGCTTCGAAACCACAAAGTTTCATACTACAACCTCTTGTTGCTGAACACCGGCCTGGTGTTCTCGCGCAGCATTAATAAAACCACTGAACAACGGGTGACCATCACGCGGTGTCGAAGTGAATTCCGGGTGGAACTGACAGGCGATAAACCAGGGATGATCACTGTTCTCGATAACTTCAACCAGTTTGCCATCAATGGATGTGCCGGCCAGTTTCAGCCCCGCCTGCTCAAGTTGTTCACGATACTGGTTGTTAAACTCATACCGATGGCGATGACGTTCGACGATGACATCCTTGCCATACAACTTGCGACTGAGTGAATCCTCGGCGAGTCGACACGGCTGGCCACCGAGTCGCATCGTACCGCCCAGATCGGAACCTTCGTCACGCGTTTCGATACTGCCGTCTTCGTTCACCCATTCGGTAATCAATGCAATAACCGGGTGCCGGGTATGACTGTCAAACTCGGTACTGTTCGCACCGGTCAAGCCGGCTATATTGCGTGCATATTCGATCACGGCCACCTGCATGCCAAGACAAATGCCAAGATACGGGATCCGGTTCTCACGCGCATACTGGACCGTGCGGATCTTGCCCTCGACGCCGCGTTCGCCAAAACCACCTGGCACGAGGATCGCGTCCATCCCTTCCAGGCAGGCCCCCTGGTCCTTCTCCACCTCCTCGGAATCGATATACACGATATTCACCTTCGTGCGGGTATTCATACCCGCGTGGATCAGGGACTCGGACAGTGACTTGTAGGATTCGGTCAGATCGACGTACTTGCCAACCATCGCGATCGTCACCTCGGCAGTCGGACTTTCCTTTGCCTCGACAACCGCGTCCCACTCGCTCAGGTCACAGGGCTTCGTGTGCAGGTGCAGTTTCTCGGCAACGATCTCGTCGAGTCGCTGTTCATGCAGC
>JASFME010000013.1:0-21151 GCA_050117725.1 Granulosicoccaceae bacterium
TTGCCCTGACCCATCGGAGATGGCTAGGGTATCCATAATGAACCTGTAAGGTTCTATGGTGTAACCCGAAGGGTTCTGTGAGCCACTTTCATGTTAGCGTTCGAGGATTACATCCGTGCCGCAGAACCCTGCGGGTTCATTGCGGCTACCCTAGCCGTATCGGCTCAGGGCATCACGCCGACCAATTTATAAAAGTTTGCAGTTATCAGCTGTCAGTTGGCAGTCCGGATGCTGGATATCTCCGCCAACTGCTTACTGCGAACTGCCAACTAAAAAGCCCGGCGATGCCGGGCTTTTTAGTTCAGAACGGAATGTCGTCATCAAAGTCATCCGGCGCACCGCCGCCCCCCTGGCTGCTACCACCGCCACTCGGTGCACCACCATAGTCGTTGCTCTGCGCCCCGCCGCCCTGGCCACCCTGGTTATAACCACTGCCACCGGCGCCACCACCAGCACCCCCGCCGGAACGGCCGCCCAGCATCTGCATCTCGTTGGCAACGATTTCGGTCGTGTAACGGTCCTGGCCGTCATTGCCCTGCCACTTGCGGGTCTGCAGGCGGCCTTCAATATAAACCTGTGAACCCTTCTTCAGGTATTCACCGACAATCTCGGCAAGCCGGCCGAAAAACACGACGCGGTGCCACTCGGTCTTTTCCTGTTGTTCGCCCGATGTCTTGTCGCGCCACGCTTCCGTCGTGGCGACGGTGATGTTCGCGACTGCGCCGCCATTGGCCGTGTAACGCACTTCCGGATCTCTGCCCAGGTGGCCCAGAATTATTGCCTTGTTTACGCCTCTTGCCATGCTCTTATCTCCAACACTCTCTGCAATATATTTTACGAAGGCTGATTGATTCCATTCATGCCCGCCATGGCCAGCAAATGGCCGGGCGTGCCGATATATCCGGCTACTATGACAGCTAACCGGTCTGGCTGGCAAGCTTCAAACCTGTTCAAGACAGGCTGACAGGGCTGCCTGATCGAGACGGCGATTATCGACCTTGAGGAAGGCCTCACCCTCGCCGGCAATGACCACGGCCTCACTCACGCCTTCCAGTGCCGACAGCTTGCTGGCCAGTTGTTGCGCCCGGGCTGCGTCGAGTTCACCGACCTGCACCACCATGCTGCGCACGTACTGCGGCGCGCGCATGGTCACCGCCAGCCCGAACCAGAACAGCGCCAGCAGCGCGGACATGCCGAACACGGCCTGGATGCCGTAGGCGCCGTGCAGCCAGCCGCCAAGCAGGCCACCGAGAAAGATGCCAAAAAATTGCGAACTGGAATACACACCCATGGCCGTGCCCTTGCGATCCGCCGGAGCGATCTTGGCAATCAGTGAAGGCAGGCTTGCCTCGAGCAGGTTAAAGGCGGTGAAGAACAGCCACAGCAGGATGATAAAGCCGGCCAGTGACAGATCCACGAGCGCCAGGCCGAGCTGCGACAGCCCTGCTACGGCGACCGCGCCGGCAAAGATCGGTTTGATGCGTCGCCTGCGCTCGGCATAAATGATGAACGGTACCATGACGACCACGGCGGCGATCATGACCAGCAGGTAGACGAGACCATGGTAGCGGGTCGCGATGCCAAGCTGCCCGAACAACACGAGTGGCAGCACGACAAAACTCGCGGTGAGAATGGTGTGCAGGATCAGGATCCCGGCATCGAGACGCAATAACTGGCTGTCTCGCAGCACGCTGCCCGCGCTGGCCGGCACGACTTCGGCATCGCGGTGCACATGGCTGCTGGCCGGCGTCGGTACCCGCCACCACAACAGGCCGATCGCCAGCAGGGCGAGCAATGCGGTAAACCAGAAAATGCCGCTGACACCGATATATTCATTGAGGACCGGGCCCAGCACCATCGACGCGGCAAATGCCACGCCGAAACTCATGCCGATAATCGCCATCGCCTTGGTGCGGTGCTCCTCGCGGGTCAGGTCGGCGGCCAGCGCGAGGATGGCGGCGGACACCGCGCCACCGCCCTGGATGGCACGACCGATAATGACGAGCCAGATCGAGTCGCCCACTGCCGCGACCACGCTACCCACGGCGAACAGCACGAGGCCGATGGTGATAATGCGTTTGCGGCCATAACGATCCGACAGCATGCCGAACGGGATCTGCAACAGGGCCTGGGTCAGGCCATAGATGCCAATCGCCACGCCGACCAGCAACGGCGTCACGCCCTCCAGGCCCTCGGCATACAGGGCAAACACAGGCAGAATCATGAAAATGCCGAGCATGCGCGTGGCGATGATGCTCGCCAGCGACAGTGCCGCGCGGCGCTCGCCCGGTGTCATGGAGTCTGTGTTGTCGTTAGCCACGTGTTTTTCGCCGTAATTCCTGATTATTTTGTGCCATCGCCGCAAAGCGGCGTATAGTAGCAGGTTTGTTCAGGCAGCTGAAAATCCGATGGACACAATCCGAATACGTGGTGCGCGTACGCACAATCTCAACAATATCGACCTCGACCTGCCGCGCGATGCGCTGATCGTGATCACCGGCCTGTCCGGCTCCGGCAAGTCCTCGCTGGCCTTCGATACCATCTACGCCGAGGGCCAGCGCCGCTACGTCGAATCGCTGTCGGCCTACGCCCGGCAGTTCCTGTCGATGATGGAAAAACCCGATGTCGACAGCATCGAGGGCCTGTCGCCGGCGATCTCCATCGAGCAGAAATCGACCTCGCACAATCCGCGCTCGACGGTCGGTACGGTCACCGAGATCCATGATTACCTGCGCCTGCTGTTCGCCCGGGTCGGTGAGCCACGTTGCCCGGACCACGATATCGCACTCGACGCGCAGACCATCTCGCAAATGGTCGACCACGTGCTCGGCATCGAGGCCGACACGCGTCTCATGCTGCTCGCCCCGGTCATCCAGGACCGCAAGGGCGAGCACGTGCAATTACTCGCAGAACTGCGTGCGCAGGGCTTTATCCGCGCCCGTATCGATGGCGAGGTGTACGAGCTTGACGAACCGCCGCCCCTCGACCTGCGCCGCAAGCACACCATCGAGGTGGTCGTGGACCGCTTCAAGGTCCGCCCCGATCTGCAGCAGCGCCTCGCCGAGTCGTTTGAAACGGCACTGCAGCTAGCCGATGGTCTGGCCCGGGTCTGCTGGATGGACGGCAGCCAGCCGGATATCGACTTTTCCTCGAAGTTCGCCTGCCCGCAGTGCGGCTACAGCCTGCGCGAGATGGAGCCACGGCTGTTCTCGTTCAATAACCCGGCCGGGGCCTGCCCCGAGTGCGACGGTATCGGCGTGCAACAGTTCTTCGATCCGGGCCGCGTCGTACGCCACCCCGAACTGAGCCTGGCCGGTGGCGCGGTGCGCGGCTGGGACCGCCGCAATGCCTATTACTTCCAGCTGCTGCGGGACCTGGCAAAACACTACGCATTTGATGTGGAGGAAAACTTCGAGGCGCTGCCCGATAGTATCCAGCAGCTGATCCTGTACGGCAGTGGCGATGAAGAGATCAGCTTCACCTATTACAACGATCGCGGCAAACCGACGAAACGCCGGCACCGTTTCGAGGGCATCATCCCGAACATGCAGCGCCGCTATCGCGAGACCGAGTCAAACGCGGTGCGCGAGGAACTGGCCAAGTACATCAACCACCAGCCGTGCACGGCCTGCCATGGCACGCGCCTGACCCGCGCGGCGCGGCACGTGTTTATCACTGACCAGACCCTGCCGCAGATCGCGGCCCTGCCGGTGGGCCGGGCGCATGATTTTTTCTCCGCGCTGAGCCTGCCCGGCCGCCGCGGCGAGATCGCCAGCAAGATCCTCAAGGAGATCAATGAACGGCTACGTTTTCTCGTCAATGTCGGGCTCGACTACCTGAGCCTCGACCGCAGCGCCGAGACGCTGTCCGGCGGTGAAATGCAGCGCATCCGCCTGGCCAGCCAGATCGGCGCCGGCCTGGTCGGCGTCATGTACGTGCTCGACGAGCCGTCCATTGGTCTGCACCAGCGCGACAACGCGCGCCTGCTCGAAACCCTGAATCACCTGCGCAACCTCGGCAATACCGTGATCGTGGTCGAACACGACGAGGAGGCAATCCGTGCCGCCGACCATATCGTCGATATCGGTCCCGGCGCCGGTGTGCACGGCGGCCAGGTCGTGGCCCAGGGTACCGCCGCCGACATCGAACAAAGCGAGCAGTCACTGACCGGCCAGTACCTGTCCGGCAAGGAGTGCATCGCGATCCCCGCGCAGCGCATGCCACCGGATCCGCGGCGCCAGCTACTCATCATCGGTGCGCAGGGCAACAACCTGAAATCTGTTGATGTGAGCCTGCCTCTCGGCCTGATGACCTGCATCACCGGCGTCTCCGGTTCGGGTAAATCAACGCTGATCAACGACACGCTGTACCGTGCCGCGCATCTCGCGATCAACCGCAGTGGCGATGCGCCGGCGCCGCACGAGCGCATCGAGGGACTCGAGCAGTTCGACAAGGTCGTTGATATCGACCAGAGCCCGATTGGCCGCACACCGCGCTCCAACCCGGCCACCTACACGGGCCTGTTCACGCCGATCCGCGAGCTGTTCGCCGGTACACCGGAAGCGCGCTCGCGCGGTTACACGCCGGGGCGCTTCAGTTTCAACGTCAAGGGCGGGCGCTGCGAGGCCTGCCAGGGTGATGGCGTGATCAAGGTCGAGATGCACTTCCTGCCCGACATCTACGTGCCCTGTGATGTCTGCAAGGGCAAGCGCTACAACCGCGAGACCCTCGAGGTGCGCTACAAGGGGCGGACCATACACGAGGTGCTCGACATGACCGTCGAGGACGCGCTCGAGTTTTTCAGCAAGGTGCCGGTCATTGCCCGCAAGCTGCAGACGCTCATGGACGTCGGCCTGTCCTATATCCGCCTCGGCCAGAATGCAACGACACTGTCCGGTGGCGAGGCACAGCGCGTCAAGCTGTCACGCGAGCTGTCGAAGCGCGACACCGGCCGCACCCTGTATATCCTTGATGAACCGACCACCGGCCTGCACTTCCACGACATCCGGCAACTGCTCAGCGTGCTGCACCGCTTGCGCGATCACGGCAATACGATTGTCGTCATCGAGCACAACCTCGATGTCATCAAGACCGCTGACTGGATCATCGACCTCGGTCCGGAAGGCGGCGATCGCGGCGGTGAAATCCTGGTTGCCGGCAACCCGGAACAGGTTGCCGCGCACAAGGGTTCGCACACAGGTGATTTCCTGCGCCAGTTACTTGCTGGCGCTTGAACACCTACTGTTTGTGCGTCAATAATTGCATTCTTTCCTTACTGATGTTGTGGAACTATGCTATATATTAGTGCACTAATAGGGGAGGGAAGGTAATTTCCCGATAAGCATCGGCAAACCGGATAATAAGAGGGAGCCGCACCGTGCGCGTAGCATTACTCGAAGATGAGCCGCATGTCGCCGAACTGGTAAAAATATGGATTGAGGAGGAGGGCCACCAGTGCCAGCGATTTGGCGACGGGCGGGCAATGCTCAATGCTCTGAAAAAAGAGAGCTTTGATCTGCTCATACTCGACTGGCTGGTGCCTGAAATAGATGGTGAAGGCGTACTTAAATGGGTGCGGGAACACATCAACTGGGACATCCCCGTGGTTTTTATGACCCAGCGCGATCACGAGGAAGATATCGTCAAGATCCTCTCACTCGGCGCCGACGACTATCTCACCAAACCGCTCCGCCACAAGGAAATGATGGCGCGCGTCACCGCCCTGGCCCGCCGCGCCCACGTCCTCGATGAAGATTCGGCAAGCCACGCCCTCGATTACGGTCCCTACCATATCGACCTGAATGCCAATACCGTGACCGTCAATGGCAAGCCCATCAAGCTCACGCAAAAGGAATACGAACTCGTGATCTTCCTGTTCCGCAACCTTGGCCGGATCGTGTCACGCAACCATATGCTGGAGAGTGTCTGGGGGCACTCCGAAGGTATCAATACCCGCACAGCCGACACGCATATCAGTCGTATCCGCAACAAACTCGGGCTGGTACCTGAGAACGGCTGGCGGATTAACGCGATTTACCACCACGGCTACCGGCTGGAACAGCTCGAATCAGAAGAGCCCAGGGTTCAGGCTAACTAGCCAGATCTCAGATCGCCTGGCTCTCTGCCAGGAGCGAGATTTTCAACAGTTCCTTCATGACCTTGCGCAGCGCGACCCGTTGTTGTGGCGGCAGACGCATCCAGTCGGACGCTATATCAAAGGCTTCCTGGCTGAGTTCACCGGCGCTGCGCGTGATTGCGATCTGTGCACTGGCTTCTTCCGGCTCTGCATCGGAGGGCAACGGGTATTTCTCACCCTGTCCCGAGAACAGCCAGTTCGAACGAACCTCGAGCATGTTCGCCATTTTTACCATCTTCGAGGTCGGCGGGAATTCCTGGCCCTCGAGCCATTTTTTTGCAACGCGGTGGCTTACACCCAGCATGCGCACCAGTGCTGACTGGCGGCCCATGCCCTTTTGCGGAATACCTGCGTCATCGAGCGCTTCGTTGAGGCGTGCAGCAAATTTCTGTTTTTCTGTGTTATTCATGTAACAACCCTCCCTGTCACGACCAATTATTATTGTGATCAGATCGTGTACACCGATTGTACACAGCGTCCCCGGTTGATCTCAACCGCCTGACCTGACTACCTCGACTTCCGAACCAGGCGCCAGCCCCAGTTCATCTGCGGCGCGGCCACGATTCACCGCGATCTCGACAAGGCCATTGGCATTTTTGTACCAGAATGCCTGTCCCCGCCCTGCCGCGGCAAAGGTCCGGGCAAAGGCCAGTTGCCGGCCTGTGCCCGTCACCTGCAAGATAGCGTCTCTTGGCACCGTATTCGCCCTGAGCCCGGTCATGGCATTGCCAAACGGGTCGATGTATACGACCTCGGGCAAATCCTCGGGCCAGTGACCCGTCGCACAGCGTCCACCCGCCAGCGGTTCACCCGGTGGTGTCTCGCCGCGCGCCAGCATGGCCGCCACCGGTGCAAACAGGTCACGGCCGTGGAAACTCGCCGACAACTGCGTCGGTCGCCAGTCGATCGACCACCATTGCCGTTGTGTGGCTCGTGCGGCCACGACATTCAAAAGGCCGTTATCTGGCGCGACATACCAGCGACCGTCGGCCTGCAAGGTAACCGGCTCACGCTGCGAGCTGCCCACACCCGGGTCGACGACACACACAAACACGTCGCCGGGCGCGAATTCATGCACATAGGCCGGCAACAGGTAGGCGGCAGCCTGTATCTGCCCGGCCGGAATGTCCTCGAACAGGGAGATTACCGGTACACCTGGCGCCTCACGCTGCAGCACTGCCTGCATCTGCCCGGTGTAGGGGCCACCCGGGCCAAAATCTGTGAACAAAACCAGCATTCAGACAGCATAACGCAAACCCGCAGCCGACAGGAATCCGTGATATCCGCAGTTAGCCGATGAGCTACAGGCAATAAAAAAGCCGGGCACTGCCCGGCTTCTTTTGCCTCGAACCATCAGGGATGGTTGAGGTACTCATAAGGAACCCGTAGGGTTCTATGAGCTAATTCAGTTGAAGATCCTTATTCAGCAGCTTCGGCCATTTCACCGCCTTCAGGGCGGTCAACGAGTTCGACGTAGGCCATCGGCGCCTTGTCGCCACTGCGATATCCACACTTGAGGATGCGCAGGTAGCCGCCTGGACGCTCGTTGTAACGAGGCCCGAGCTCGTCGAACAGCTTGCTGACCATCTCACGATCACGCAGACGTGAATAGGCGAGGCGGCGGTTGGCAACGCTGTCTTTCTTTGCCAGGGTGATCAGTGGTTCAGCCACACGACGCAGTTCCTTCGCCTTCGGCAAAGTAGTCTTGATCAGTTCGTGGCGCATCAGTGATGCTGCCATGTTGGTGAACATGGCCTTGCGATGACTGCTGTTTCGGTTCAGTTGACGACCGGATTTACGATGTCGCATCGTTAATTACCTCAAAACGTATTCTGTATCAGGCAGACTGCTTTTCGTCCTGCAGGCTTGCCGGCGGCCAATTCTCCAGACGCATGCCAAGAGACAATCCGCGCTGGGCCAAAACTTCCTTGATCTCGGTGAGTGACTTCTTGCCGAGGTTAGGTGTTTTCAACAACTCAACCTCGGTGCGCTGGATCAGATCACCGATGTAATAAATGCTTTCTGCCTTCAGGCAGTTCGCTGAACGTACGGTCAGTTCGAGATCGTCAACCGGACGCAACAGTACCGGATCGATTTCAGCTTCTTTCTCTTCCGGCAGCGCTTCTTCCTTGCCCTTCAGGTCAACGAAGATAGACAGCTGATCCTGCAGGATGTTCGCTGCACGACGGATAGCCTCTTCCGGATCAATCGTGCCGTTAGTAGCGATGTCGATGATCAGTTTGTCCAGGTCGGTACGCTGTTCAACACGCGCGCTGTCCACGCTGTAGTTAACGCGAAGTACCGGGCTGAAGCTGGCATCAAGTTGCAGGCGACCGATCGGACGCTCTTCCTCTTCGAAAGTATCACGGGCAGTTGCCGGTACATAACCACGACCTTGTTCAACCTTCAGGGTCATATTGAGTTCGCCACTCTTGGTGAGATTGGCGATCACAAGATCCGGGTTCATGATTTCAACATCGTGAGTCAGTTCGATGTCGGCAGCTGTCACAACACCCGGCCCCTTCTTGCTCAGGCTCAGGCTAAATTCATCACGGCCATGTGCCACAATTGCCAGGTTTTTAAGGTTGAGCATGATATCGATCACGTCTTCCTGGACACCCTCAATCGAGGTGTATTCATGCAGCACACCGTCGATTTCGACTTCGGTGACTGCATAGCCAGGCATGGAAGACAGCAGGATACGACGCAGCGCGTTACCCAGGGTATGGCCAAAACCACGCTCCAGCGGTTCCAGCGATACCTTGGCATTGCGATCATTAACTACCTGCACGTCTACGACGCGTGGCTTGAGAAACTCTGTAACTGAACCTGACATAAAGAGGTCCTCTCTCCTGGATTATCTGGCTTACTTGGAGTACAACTCGACTACGAGATGCTCATTGATCTCGGCCGGCAAGTCGCTGCGTTCCGGTGCATTCTTGAACACACCGGCAAGCTTCTTCGCATCAACCTCGAGCCACTCGGGCAGGCCGCGTTGCTCGGAAAAACCAACCGAGCTTTTGATACGCAGTTGTTCCCTGGCCTTGTCGGCAACTGCGACTTCATCGCTGGCCTTCAGTTGGTATGAAGGTATCGTCACACGCTTGCCATTCACAGTGATCGCACCATGGCGAACCAGCTGACGTGCTTCAGTTCGTGAAACACCAAAGCCCATTCGATAGACAACATTGTCGAGACGGGATTCGAGCAGCTGCAACAGGTTTTCACCGGTTGAACCCTTGCGGCGATCCGCTTCCTTGTAGTAAAGGCGGAACTGCTTTTCGAGCACTCCATAAACACGACGCAGCTTTTGCTTTTCACGCAACTGCAAGGCATAGTCTGAAAGTCGTGTACGGCGCTGACCGTGCTGCCCCGGAGGGAAAGCGCGGGATTCGATCGCACACTTGCTTGTGTAGCATTTTTCACCTTTGAGAAAAAGCTTTTCGCCTTCACGGCGACACAAGCGGCATTTTGCACCTATATATCTGGCCAACGTTCGTCTCCTGCTTAAACGCGTCGTTTCTTCGGCGGACGGCACCCGTTATGCGGGATCGGCGTCACATCGGAGATATTGGTAATCTTGAAACCGAGGTTATTGAGTGCGCGCACTGTCGACTCGCGCCCCGGACCCGGGCCCTTCACGTTCACTTCGAGGTTCTTCATGCCCATTTCCTGGACCATCTTGCCAACGCGCTCTGCTGCAACCTGGGCAGCGAACGGGGTACTCTTGCGAGAACCGCGAAAACCAGAACCACCGGCAGTTGCCCAGGCAAGGGCATTACCCTGCCGGTCACTGATAGTGATGATGGTATTGTTGAAGGAAGCATGAACGTGCGCGATACCGTCGACAACGTTCTTTTTTACCTTCTTACGTGTACGTGTTGCTGGCTTTGCCATGAAAGTTACCTGTATTCAAAGAATCCGTTTTATTCCGTTTTACCTGCGAATCGGCTTGCGCGGTCCCTTACGGGTACGGGCATTGGTGCGGGTACGCTGGCCGCGCAGTGGCAAACCACGACGATGGCGAATACCGCGATAGCAGCCGAGATCCATGAGGCGTTTGATATTCATTGACACCTCACGGCGCAGATCACCTTCAACAGTGAACCTGGTCACTTCATTACGTAACTTTTCAACCTGATCTTCGGTCAGGTCCTTCACCTTGATGTCACGTGCCACACCGGCCGCGTCGCAGATATTCTGCGCGCATGTGTTGCCAATACCGTAAATCGACGTCAGTGCGATCACGGTATGCTTGTTAGCCGGAATGTTGATGCCTGCTATACGGGCCATTCAAATGTCTCCAACTGCTTGTCTGAGCGGGCCTGGGCGCCGAATCCCCGGCTGAAAAGCCCGCAAGTATACTGTTTTACTGATAAAAAACCAATCCACAACGTGGATGTTTAGCCCTGGCGCTGCTTGTGACGGGCATTCTTGCAAATAACCCGAACCGTGCCCTTGCGCCGGATAATGCGGCAGTTACGGCACAAACGCTTGACTGAGGCACGAACCTTCATCGTCTTTCTCCAGATTCTTTAATAATCAACAACCTAGCGCAGCCCGCTGCCCTTGAGGTTTGCCTTTTTCAGCATGCCCTCGTACTGGTGCGACATCAGGTGCGACTGCATCTGGGCCATGAAGTCCATGACCACTACCACAATAATCAGCAGCGATGTACCACCAAAGTAGAACGGAACCTGCCAGGACAGGATCAGGAACTCCGGCAACAGGCACACGGCCGTAATATACAATGCGCCGACCATGGTCAAACGCGACAGTACGCTATCCACGTACTTGGCGGTTTGCTCACCCGGACGAATCCCGGGGATAAACGCGCCCGACTTCTTCAGGTTGTCCGCGGTGTCCTTTGAATTGAACACGAGCGCCGTATAGAAGAAGCAGAAGAAGATAATCGCCGCCGCATACGCTGCCACGTACAACGGCTGCCCCGGTGACAGGGTCTGGGCGATATTTGCAAGCCACTCCATACCCGGTGTCTGACCGAACCAGCTACCAATCGTCGCCGGGAACAGGATGATGCTCGAGGCGAAAATCGGCGGAATAACACCCGCCATATTCAGTTTCAGCGGCAGATGCGAGGTCATACCGCCGTACATCTTGCGGCCTTGCTGGCGCTTCGCATAGTTCACCGTAATCCGCCGCTGACCACGCTCGACGAATACCACAAAAGCGGTAACCGCAATCGCCAGCACAATGATGAACAACACGAGGCCGGCGGCGAGCTCACCTGTCCGCGCCAGTTCCAGCGTGCCGCCGATCGCTGCCGGCAAACCGGCGACAATACCGGCAAAAATAATCATCGAGATACCGTTACCGATACCACGTTCTGTAATCTGTTCACCCAGCCACATGAGGAACATTGTGCCCGTCACGAGCGAGACTGCCGCGGTGAACACGAAACCCGGGCCTTGGACCGGCACGACCGGACCGCTGCCAACTGTCTGACCCTGCAGGGCAATCGCAATACCGATGGCCTGAAAGGTCGCGAGCACCACCGTGCCACGACGAGTGTATTGCGTGATCTTGCGACGACCCGCTTCGCCTTCTTTCTTCAGCTGCTCGAGCTTCGGGATCACGACCGTCAGCAACTGCATGATGATCGAGGCCGAGATGTACGGCATGATGCCCAGTGCAAACAATGACATACGCTCCAGGGCGCCACCCGAAAACATGTTGAACATGCCCAGGATGCTGTCACGCTGCTGGTCGAACAGCTCGACCATCGCCGCCGGATTGACACCGGGTACCGGAATAAATGTACCGATACGAAATACCAGCAGGGCACCCAGCAGGAACAGTATACGGTTGCGGACCTCGGTCAAGCGCCCTGCGCCACCAAGACCTGCTGCCATTGCTGAACCCGGGGTACTCACCTTATTCCTCTATCTTGCCGCCGGCCGCTTCAATCGCAGCGCGTGCACCCTTGGTGACACGGATACCGCGCACGGTGACGGCCTGGCTGATTTCACCAGATGCCATGATCTTGGCGTACAGCGTGCTTTGACCGATCACACCGGCCTGCTTCAGGCTGGTCAAATCGACGACGCCACCTTCTACCTTCGCCAGTTCGTTCAGGCGAACTTCTTCGGTGACCATCGCCTTGCGTGATACGAAACCACGCTTCGGCAAACGGCGTTGCAGCGGCATCTGACCGCCTTCGAAACCGACCTTGTGGAAACCGCCCGAGCGCGATTTCTGACCCTTGTGGCCACGACCACCGGTCTTGCCAAGGCCTGAGCCGATACCACGGCCGACGCGCTTGGCGTTTGGCTTGCTGCCCGCGGCAGGCTTGAGTGTATTCAAACGCATGATCAGGCTTCCTCAACCTTCAACAGATACGAGGCCTTGTTGATCATGCCGCGATTTTCCGGCGTATCAATGACCTCGACAGTGTGGTGCATACGACGCAGACCCAGGCCGGCAACACAGGCCTTGTGCCTGGCCAGGCGCTTGGCGGTACTACGTACCAGAGTAACCTTGAGCTTCTTGTCTGCCATCGTATTTACCCCAGAATCTCTTCAACTTTCTTGCCACGCTTGGCAGCAACCGATTCAGGTGATGCCATGTTCTTCAGGCCGTTTATCGTGGCACGCACAACATTGTTCGGGTTGTTTGTGCCAATGCACTTGGCCAGTACATCATGCACGCCCACGGCATCAAATACAGCGCGCATTGCACCACCGGCAATTACACCTGTACCTTCAGAGGCTGGCTGCATATAGACCTTGGCGGCGCCATGCCGAGCAGTAACCGAGTGCTGCAGGGTGTGATTAACCAGGTCAACAGTGACCATGTTGCGACGTGCTGCTTCCATCGCCTTGGCGATTGCGGCCGGTACCTCACGTGCCTTGCCGTAGCCAAAACCAATCTTGCCCTTGCCATCTCCAACAACGCTCAGCGCCGTAAAACTGAAGATTCGGCCACCTTTGACCACCTTGGCCACACGGTTGACGTTAATCAGCTTTTCTGTGAAGTCGTCACGAGCCTGTTGTGCTTCGAACTTTGCCATGTTCCGTTACCTTAGAATTGCAAACCGTTTTCGCGAGCAGCATCTGCAAGCGCTTTAACACGACCGTGATAGCGGAAGCCAGAGCGGTCAAAAGAAACCTGTGTAATACCTGCCTGCCTGGCGCGCTCGGCAATCATCTTGCCTACTGCAGTTGCAGCATCTGCATTACCGGTAGTCTTCAGATCTTTCTTCACGTCGGCGTCCAGCGTTGATGCACTGGCAATGACCTTGTCACCTTCCGGTGATATCACCTGTGCATACATATGACGCGGAGTGCGATGGATCGCCAGGCGATGCGCACCGAGTTCACGTATTTTCATGCGCGCGCGCCTGGCGCGGCGTAAACGAGCTGTCTTTTTGTCCATCTCGACTTTACCTTACTTCTTCTTCGCTTCCTTGCGAGCGATTTGTTCGCCCGCAAAGCGAATGCCTTTGCCCTTGTACGGTTCCGGTGGACGCCATGCACGGATTTCCGCACATACATGTCCCACCAGCTGATTGTCAGCACCCTTGACGAGGATCTCGGTCTGACTCGGTGTTTCTACAGTGACACCCTCGGGTACTGCGTAGGCAACCGGATGCGACAGGCCGAGTGTCAGGTTAAGGGTCTTGCCCTGCGCCTGTGCCCGGTAACCGACACCGACCAGTTCCATTTTCTTTTCGAAGCCCTTGCTGACACCGACAACCATGTTGTTGACCAGTGACCGCATCGTGCCGGCCATGGCGCGCGCCTTCTTTTCGTTGCTGCGTGCAGCAAACTTGATGGCATTGTCTTCCTGTGACATTTCAACGAAATCATGGACAGTCCGAGCGAGGGTGCCGTTGCTGCCCTTGACACTGATTTCCTGACCAGTGATGTTGACCTCAACACCACTCGGGATTTCAACTGGTTTGTTTGCAATTCGTGACATGATGCTTCCTCAAATCAGGCGACGTAGCACAGTACTTCACCACCGAAACCAGCCTTACGCGCCGCACGGTCGGACATAACGCCCTGTGAGGTAGATACAATCGCCACACCGAGACCACCCATTACCTTGGGCAGCTCATCCTTGCCCTTATAGGTACGCAGGCCCGGACGGCTGGCGCGCTGCAGCTTTTCAATAACCGGCTTGCCTTCGTAGTATTTCAGCGTAACTGTTAGCACCGGCTTGCCATCAACTTCACCTGATGAAAAGTCAGTAATATAGCCTTCGTCCTTGAGGACGCTGGCGATCGCTGCCTTCAGCTTTGAGCCGGGCATGCTAACTTCTGTCTTCTTTGCCTGCTGACCGTTTCGAATACGGGTCAACATATCGGCAATCGGATCACTCATACTCATGATTCGTTACTCCGCGCTTACCAACTGGCCTTGACAAGGCCAGGGATATCACCGCGCATGGCTGCTTCACGTAATTTGTTACGAGCCAGGCCAAACTTGCGATAGTAACCGTGAGGACGACCGGTCAGACGACAGCGGTTACGCTGGCGAGTTGAACTGGCATCACGCGGCATACTGTGGAACTGGCGATAAGCCTGTTCATACTCTTCGTCGCTGATGTTCGGATCCTTGAGCTTGGCCTTCAGTGCAGCTTTCTTTGCAGCATACTTGGCTACAAGCCTGGCGCGCTTATGCTCACGGTTAATCATCGATTTCTTGGCCATACCGTTACAGTCCTCAGTTCTTGAACGGGAAGTTGAACGCCTTAAGCAGCGCGCGTCCTTCCTCGTCCGTCTTTGCCGTGGTCGTAATCGTAATATCCATACCACGCAGGGCATCGACCTTGTCATAATCAATTTCAGGGAAAATGATCTGTTCCTTGACACCCATGCTGTAGTTACCGCGACCATCGAATGATTTCGAATTCAGCCCACGAAAGTCACGAATACGCGGAATCGCTACAGAAATCAGGCGGTCCAGGAATTCGTACATCTGCTTCTTGCGCAGCGTTACCTTGCAACCGATCGGGTAACCTTCACGGATCTTGAAGCCTGCGACTGACTTGCGTGCGTTGCAGACTACCGGCTTCTGACCAGCAATCTTTTCCATATCACCGACGGCATTTTCCATTACCTTCTTGTCACCAACGGCTTCGCCGACACCCATGTTCAGGGTGATCTTGGTGATTTTCGGTACTTCCATCACGCTCTTGTAGTTAAACTGCTCCATAAGCTGTTTAACCACTGTGTCACGATAACTGTCTTGCATTCTTGCCATGTTTCAATACCTGCCTCAGGCGTCCAGAACTTCGCCATTAGACTTGAAGAAACGCACCTTGCGACCATCATCAAGCTGCTTAAAGCCAACGCGGTCTGCCTTGTCAGTTGCCGGGTTAACCAGGGCAACGTTCGAAATGTGCAGCGAAGCTTCCTTTTCCACAATGCCACCTGGCGCACCCATTGCTGGATTCGGCTTGGTGTGGCGCTTGATCATGTTGATGTTTTCAACAACAACGCGATCGTTTGGCATAACACGGATCACAGTGCCACGGCGGCCTTTGTCTTTGCCCGCCAGTACCTGGATCTGATCACCTTTCTTGACCTTTTTCATCGCTCTTGCCTCTGGCTTACAGCACTTCGGGTGCCAGCGAGATAATCTTCATAAAGTTTTCGGAACGCAGTTCACGCGTTACCGGGCCAAAGATACGCGTACCGATCGGCTGCAGGTTGACGTTCAAAAGAACAGCTGCATTTCCGTCGAAGCGGATCAGCGAACCATCGGGGCGACGTACACCCTTCCTGGTACGCACAACCACTGCGTTGTACACATCACCTTTCTTGACCTTGCCGCGTGGAATTGCTTCCTTAACGCTTACCTTGATGATGTCGCCAATACGTGCATAACGGCGATGTGAACCACCAAGCACTTTGATACACATCAGTCGACGTGCACCGCTGTTATCAGCAACATCAAGCATTGTTTGCATCTGAATCATGGTCTGACCCTTCTCGTCCTAGACCTGGGTTGCCTGTTCGACAACCTTGACCAGACGCCAGCTTTTCGATTTCGAAATCGGCCGGCACTGTTCAATCGTTACAACATCGCCTTCACGGCATTCGTTGTTCTCATCATGCGCGTGCAACTTCGTTGAACGACGCACATACTTCTTGTAAAGCGGATGCTTGACCTTACGCTCAACCATAACGGTGACGCTCTTGTCCATCTTGTCGCTTACAACACGACCAGTAAGCGTACGCTGTACCTTTTCCTGCTGCTCACTCATATTAGGCACCCGCCTTCAGATTCATTACCGTTTTCACACGTGCAATATTGCGACGCACTTCTTTCAGCAGATGCGGCTTGGCCAGTTGGCCGGTACCTTTCTGCATACGCAGGTTGAACTGCTCACGGAGCAGGTCATTCAGCTCCTTGTTCAGATCATCCACGCTCTTGTCTCGCAGTTCACTCGCCTTCATCACATCACCGTACGTGTTACAAAGGTGGTCTTAATCGGAAGCTTGGCTGCGGCCAGACGGAACGCCTCGCGGGCGACGTCTTCAGCAACACCTTCCATCTCATATAACATACGACCCGGCTGGATCTGGGCAACCCAGTATTCAACGTTGCCCTTACCTTTACCCATACGTACTTCCAGCGGCTTCTTCGAAATCGGCTTGTCCGGGAAGACGCGGATCCAGATCTTGCCGCCACGTTTGATGTGGCGGGTCATTGCACGTCGAGCAGCTTCAATCTGGCGCGCGGTAAGACGACCACGGTCAACGGCGCACAGGCCGAATTCGCCGAAGCTCACCTTGTTACCAGATTGTGCCAGACCGCGGTTGCGGCCCTTCATCTGCTTGCGGAATTTTGTGCGTTTTGGCTGCAGCATCTCTCAACTACCCCTTAGCTTGCCGCGGCCTTCTCAGGCGCTGCTTCGGCTTCGGCTTCAGCCGTATCGAAGACTTCACCCTTGAAGATCCATACTTTCACGCCAATCACACCATAGGTGGTATTGGCTTCGGCAGTACCATAATCAATATCAGCGCGCAGTGTATGCAACGGCACGCGGCCTTCCCGGTACCATTCTGTACGGGCAATTTCTGCACCATTCAGACGACCAGCAACATTGATACGAATACCCTGTGCGCCGAGGCGCATCGAATTCGTCACGGCCCGTTTCATGGCACGACGGAACATGATGCGGCGCTCAAGCTGCTGCGCAACACTTTCCGCGACCAGGGTGGCATCCAGTTCCGGCTTGCGCACTTCTTCAATATTGATGTGCACGGGCACACCCATCATGCCTGACACTTCTTTACGCAGGGCTTCGATATCTTCGCCCTTCTTGCCAATCACGATACCCGGACGCGCGGTGTGGACCGTGATGCGCGCATTCTTCGCCGGGCGTTCGATCTTTATATGGCTGACCGAGGCACCCGCCAGTTTCTTCTTCAGGTACTCACGTACCTTCAGATCGGTGAACAGGTTGTCGGCAAAATCCCTGGAATCGGCATACCACTTGGATGTCCAATCCTTGACGATGCCGAGACGAATGCCCGTTGGATGTACTTTCTGACCCATTACACGTCCTCTCTTATTCGTCCGACACTGTCACAGTGATGTGGCAGGTGCGTTTCAGGATCCGGTTGGCACGACCACGTGCACGTGGGCGCCAGCGTTTCATCGTCGGACCCTCGTCGACAAAAATCCGTGACACCTTCAGCTCATCAATATCCGCGCCTTCATTGTGCTCGGCATTGGAAATGGCTGACATCAGTACCTTCTTTACGAGCATGGCAGCTTTTTTAGGGCTGAAGCTCAAAATATCAATAGCGCGTTCAACGCTCTGGCCACGAATTTGATCGGCAACCAGGCGGCACTTCTGTGCAGCGATGTTAGCGTTGTTGTGTTTGGCGTTAACCTGCATCTCAAGCTACTCCGCTTACCGGGACTTCTTGTCCGCAACATGGCCCTTGTAGGTGCGAGTCGGAACGAACTCTCCCAGCTTGTGGCCAACCATGTTTTCAGTGATGAGAACCGGCACGTGCTGACGGCCGTTATGTACAGCAAGCGTCAATCCGAGCATGTCCGGGATCACCATGGAACGACGCGACCAGGTCTTGATTGGGCGCTTGTCATTGGTTTCCCGTGCAGCCTGTACCTTCTTTTCAAGGTGCAGGTCGATAAATGGGCCTTTTTTGATAGAACGTGGCACGTATCTGATCCTCTAGTCTTTACTTCGCGTTCCGACGACGAACAATCATCCTGTCGGTACGCTTGTTCTTGCGGGTCTTGTAACCCTTGGTTGGCACACCCCACGGGGTGACTGGATGACGGCCCCCCGAGGTACGGCCCTCACCACCACCATGCGGGTGATCAACCGGGTTCATAACAACACCGCGGACAGTTGGGCGAACACCACGCCAGCGCTTCGCACCGGCCTTGCCCAGCTTGCGCAGGCTATGTTCAGACAAACCGACTTCGCCGATCGTTGCACGGCATTCAACGTGTACCTTGCGCGTTTCGCCAGAACGCAAACGCAATGTTGCGTACTGTCCCTCACGGGCAGCAAGTTGTACTGAAGTACCGGCACTACGTGCGATCTGGGCACCCTTGCCAGCCTTCAGTTCTACACAGTGAACCGTGGTGCCCACTGGTATGTTACGCAGTGGCAGGCAATTGCCCGGCTTGATTGGCGCATCCGTACCAGACAGGACGGGATCGCCGACCTTGACATTCCTCGGCGCAATAATGTAACGGCGCTCGCCATCCGCATACAGGACGAGTGCGATGTGCGCAGTACGGTTCGGATCATATTCGATGCGTTCAACCCTGGCCGGAATACCGTCCTTGTTGCGCTTGAAGTCGATGACACGATAGTGCTGCTTGTGACCGCCACCACGATGGCGCACAGTAATGCGACCAGCATTGTTGCGACCCGCACTTTTCGACTTGGTCTCAACCAACGGTGCATACGGCGCACCCTTGTGCAGTTCAGGCGTTTTGACCTGAACGACAAAGCGACGGCCAGCTGATGTCGGTTTTGCTTTAACAACGATTGCCATGATCTTGCCCTTAGTCTTTACTCAGCGCCGAGAAAATCGATGTCCTGACCCGGTTTCAGGCTGACAATAGCCTTCTTCCAGTTCGGACGTTTACCCGGTTTACGCAGGAATTTCATCTTGCCGCGAACATTCATGGTGCGAACATTGTTCACTTCCACCTTGAACAGTAATTCCACAGCTTTCTTGATTTCGAGCTTGGATGCATCCTCGGCGACCTTGAAAATAACCTGATTATCGACATCTGCCGACATCGTGCTCTTTTCAGAAATATGTGGCGCCAGCAGCACTTTCATGAGTTTTTCCTGGTTCATGACAGCTGCTCCTCAATCTTCTTTACGGCGCCCGAAGTCATCAGGACCTTTTCATATTTCATCAGGTTGACCGGGTTAACCGCCTGTACATCAATCGCATCAACGTGCGGAATGTTACGCACGGAGTAGTACAGGTTTTCACTCAACTCTTCGGTCACGATCAGTACGTTTTCGAGACCGAGCTTGCCGAGGGTCTCAGCCATCGCCCTGGTCTTCTTGTCGTCGGCATCAAACTTGTCGACAACAACCAGGCGTTCCTGACGAACCAGCTCGGACAGGATGTTCTTCAGTGCGCCGCTGTACATCTTGCGGTTCACCTTCTGCGACCAGTCCTGTGGTTTGGCTGCAAAGGTCTTGCCGCCAGTGCGCCACAACGGACTGCGAATCGTACCGGCACGCGCACGGCCTGTACCTTTCTGGCCGAACGGCTTGGCACCGCCGCCACGGACCGCGCTGCGATTTTTCTGTGCCTTGGTACCGGCACGCGCAGCCGCCATGTAAGCGGTTACAACCTGATGAACCAGCGATTCGTTGAATTCGCGACCGAACACATCATCAGAGACATCAACGCTCTTTGATGAGGCCTTGCCGGTTGCAGTAGTCATATTCAGTTCCACGACACTAATCCTCAGCTACGCGCCTTGACGGACGGACGTACCATGACGTCACCGTTCTTGGCACCCGGTACAGAACCCTTGATCAACAGCAGGTTGTTATCGGCATCGACGCGCACAACTTCGAGAGTCTGCTGCGTGGTGCGAACATTGCCCATGTGACCAGCCATTTTCTTGCCCTTGAAGACACGACCCGGGGTCTGGTTCTGACCGATAGAACCCGGTGCACGATGCGAAAGCGAGTTACCGTGCGTGGCATCCTGCATATGGAAGTTATGACGTTTTACAGTACCGGCATAACCCTTACCGATGCTGGTACCTGTCACATCCACCATTTGGCCTGCTTCAAATATGTCAGCCTTGATTTCGCTACCGGCGGCCAGGTCGTCTCCCTCACCTTCAGCAAGACGGAATTCCCATACACCGCGGCCGGCTTCCACACCCGCCTTGGCATAGTGCCCTGCCATCGCCTTGGTTACACGAGATGCACGGCGTGCACCCGTCGTCACCTGTACGGCGCGATAACCATCATTGTCACCCGTCTTCACCTGGGTGATACGGTTTGGCTCGACTTCAATTACGGTCACAGGCACAGAGGCACCGTCTTCAGTGAAGACACGTGTCATTCCTACCTTACGACCAATCACACCAATAGACATGAGTCTGTCCCGTCCAATTAATTCAGTTTGATCTGCACATCAACGCCAGCGGCCAGATCCAGCTTCATCAGCGCATCTACCGTCTTGTCCGTTGGATCAACAATATCCATAAGACGCTTGTGAGTACGAATCTCGTACTGGTCACGCGCATCCTTGTTTACGTGCGGAGAAATCAGCACGGTATAACGCTCTTTGCGCGTCGGCAGCGGGATAGGCCCGCGCACCTGGGCGCCTGTGCGTTTCGCCGTCTCGACGATTTCACGCGCAGACTGATCGATCAATCGATGATCAAATGCCTTCAGTCGAATGCGAATGCGCTGACTGACTGTTGCTGCTGCCTTTGCCATGCGTTTTTACTCAATTACTCGATGATTTTGGATACAACACCGGCGCCAACCGTGCGGCCACCTTCACGA
>JASFME010000014.1:0-19844 GCA_050117725.1 Granulosicoccaceae bacterium
CGCCTTGAGTAGCAGTTCGACATTGGCGTTGGATTTGGCCAGCGCCGTGACGCGTTCATCACCGGTATAGCGGATCACACCACCAGGGGGGCGGGCCGACAGACGGCCTGCCTCCATGCGCAGGCCATCCTTGCCAAGGACGAGCGGCAGGCTGCCATCGAGTGTGCCGGTGCCATACAGGCCTTCTTCGTGCTCGATCTTGAGCAACGCGGTCAAATCCAGTCCCTCCACATGCAGAGTGAAGGGACTTTCGGCGCGGTTGAGATCCAGCACAGTGTCCTGCGTGCTGACCCTGCCACCGAGCAGGTCGGCCACAAATGACCTGAGGCGGAAAACGGGTTTCTGGTTCGGCTCACGGCTGATAGTGCCCTGAATGTGGGTATCGTTGATCGCAACGCCCGGGTTGAACTCGGCCAGGCGGATGCCGTTCGGTGAGGTGACTACGAGGGAGTCAGTACCCTGCAAGACCATATTGCCGGCAAGCCCCTTGAACGGAAATTGTTGGTAGTATCCGTTCACGTCCTCGAGTTTCAGTGCACTGTGTTGCATGATGCGCAGCTTGCCATTCCCCGTGTCTTGCCAACGCAGTTCGGCCAGACCATTGACCATGCCGTCTGTGAAGCTGACCGGGAAGGGCCAGCGCTGTAGCAGCTTGCCGGGAATATTATGTGCGGCATCAAGTGAGACGGGTTGCAGTTCAATATCCGCCTTGCCGCGTTGCTGCCGCAGGTCGTGACTGGCCACGATAGCCATCGCAAGCTTGCCATCAGCGGCATGCACATTTGTCGCAGCCTTGATTTCATCAGGTGTTGCCTGTAGCTGTGTGTGGACGCTGTCAAGCCGTAAGGTATTGTCAGGTAATGCGATGTCTATGTCAGTCAGATCCAGTTCTGCGCCGCCATGCCAGCCCTGCTTATCGCCAGCAAGACGTTGCAGTTTGATCATGCCACCCTTGCTATACACACCATAGGGAGGGTATAGCACTTCCGGCAGGGCAAGTTGCACACGTGCCGGCCCGCATTGCCAGCTTGCCCGGGTCACCAGATAGGCACAATTAATGTCATCTTTTACGAACAGTTGCACATCGGGCACCGACACTTCAGCGATGACTTGTTGTTGCGCCCGAATACTGAACGATTCCTTCAGTACGATGCCAAGTTGCCCTGCCTGGTAAGCAAGCGATACAGGGCCCCGGGCCTTATGCCTGGCACCGGATAGCATGACATCAATATCAGCCTGCAAGCGGTCATCGACGGCAGTGTATTCAATAGAACCTTCAATCGTGAATGCATCGAATATCACTGGCAGGGTTTGTTGTGGCAACCATTGCCGAGACAAGGCGCGTAACGTTGCCAGGTCTGCCCTGGTGCTGACCTTCGCACTGAGCCGGTCGCGTGTCATTGACAGAGAATGACTGTCTAATGCAAGAAACGGCGTGGCTTCGGTGCCTTCCTGGATTGCCACTCGCAAGGCATTAGTGTGGTCCGCATTGACTTTGAGGTACAAAGGCGGGCGATCCCGTGCCGCCAGGCTGGCATCGAGCTGCAATTGTTCGGGCTTGCGTAAGGCACGCACCTGCAGGGCGATGGTTTCAATACCCTGTACAGCGTGAGGTAGTGTCACAGTAACGTGCTCGAGTTGCACGGAATGAAAAGGGACTGATGCCAACCAGTCGTCAGGCAAGGCGGGTGGGACGAACAGCATCGTTTGCCTGTGGGCCGGTAAAGCTGGAATTAACTGCAGTGTTTCGAGTGAGATAGTTTCAATTTCACCATGCAGCAGTTGCGAGAGTGAATACTCGAGTTGTAGTGCAGAGGCCTCGATCCGGACTGCCGGGTGCGACATATGGATTGCATTGATGCGTGACTGCGTCGGCGTAATGCTCTCGATGTTGATACTGACATCACTGAAGCCGGCGTCACGAAGTTTGTATTCCAGTATGTAGCCGACTACATCGGGTAACCTGAATAACGCCACAAGTACCGCAGCAAGCAGTACAGTAAATGTGGCGACGATGATCCGGCGACGGCTCATTGCGTGATTAGGGCTCTATGACACGGTTTTGTGCCATTGTAGCGCGTCAGGCATCACGAGGCACGGGCTGCCATAGTCAGGGGCCCTTACTGCCCAGGCGTTTAAGTTTGCGGTACAGTACCGGCCAACGATGGAATAGCTGCAATAACAACTGTCGACCGTGGTTCGAATGGTTCATGATTAATGGCACGCCGATCATGAGCAGGGGAATACCAATGGGAACGGGTAGCCAGAATGTGATTAGCCCGCCAACGATCGAGATGCTGCCCAGACTGATATAAATCCATTTCATAGCACACCTGCCACTATGCAGGGTGACATCCGCGTATTGCAGGAATATGAAATGCTATTAGCGGGTTTGGTCCTCGGTATCCAGGAATAACAGGGGATCAACGCGGGTGTTGTTGAGACTGACTGACCAGTGCAGATGGGCACCGGTGACGCGGCCGGTCTTGCCGACCTCGCCGATGATCTCACCGCGTTTGACGGCCTGACCGGCTTTTACGCCAATCTTGTGCATGTGGCAGTACATACTGACCAGGCCCTGGCCATGATCGATGAACACGGTATTGCCGTTGAAGAAGTAATCACCGGTTTCGACGACGATACCATCGGCCGGTGACTTGATCGGTGTGCCCTGTGCCGCGGCGATATCCAGGCCGCTGTGTGGCTTGCGTGGTTGTTCATTGAAGAAACGGCGCAGGCCGAACGGGCTGCTGAACGGGCCTTCAACCGGTTTGTCGAATGTGGTGTTGATGTCCCGCGCGTCACGAAAGGTTTTGAAGGCCTTGATGATATGCCGCTTGTCGTCGCGGATACGCTTCAGATCCTCGGCATTCGGGTAGACATGGCGTTTGTTCTTCACCGTCAGGCGTTGTTCTTTGTACTTTTTGTCACGCACATTGAAACGGATTGTGTAGGACGGCGGGTTGTGTTCTTTTATGGCGAGTTCATGTGCGCCGATCTTCGCGCTTAACGGGATACCGACCACGGCATGCCAGCTGCCATTTTCCCGCAACACCATGACGCGGCGATCCCGGTAGCTCACACGTGGCGGCGTATCGTTGTTCAGTTTCAAATCGATGACCGCAACACCGCCCGGCACGGCCGCATGCGTCGGCAGGGCCTGTGCAGCAGCGGATGCAAGCAGCAAGGCAAACAGTGCAAGCAGGTTTTTCATGCGTCAGATTTATCCTTTACTTCGGCACGTAGCCGACCCTTGTGTAACTGTGCCTCGATCGTATCGCCGATGGCAACCCCGGCCACATCCCGTACCAGCTTGCCCTGTTCGTCGCGCACAATTGCGTAGCCGCGGCCGAGGGTCGCCAGCGGGCTGACCGCATCGAGCGTATGTGCAAGCTGTGCGAGACGCCTGTCGGCCGTGGTCAGGGTATGCTGACAGGCGCGCGCCAGTCGTTTGCCCAGTGCCTGTTGCTGCATACGGTACTGTCCAAGACGGTGAGCCGGCGTGTGCTGTTGCAAACGTGCCTGCAGGGTCGCGAGTTGTTGTCGCGTGTGCCTGGCCCGTTGTCGCCAACCGTGTTGCAGGCGTTGTTCAAGTTCATCGAGGCGTTGCGCGATGGTTTGCAGGCGACGCCCCGGGTGTTGCAGACGCTTACGCAGACTGTCGAGGTGACGACGGTGCAGGCGCAATTGTTGCTGCATGCGTTGCGCGAGCCGGTCTTGTTGCGCGCGTACACCCTGTAACAAGGCATGCGTGTCCGGGCTGACCAGTTCGGCGGCGGCCGACGGGGTGGGAGCACGCACATCGGCGACAAAGTCGGCAATCGTGAAATCAATCTCGTGGCCGACGCCACAGACGATGGGCAGGGTCGATTCATACACGGCGCGGGCCACGACTTCTTCGTTGAATGCCCACAGGTCTTCGAGGGAGCCGCCGCCACGGGCCAGGATCAGGACATCACATTCGCTGCGCTGGTTGGCCAGCGCAATCATGTTGGCGATTTGCTGTGCCGCGCCTTCACCCTGAACCGGCACGGGATAGATGACCACGGGCAGGGCCGGGTAGCGCCGTTGCAGGACATGCAGGATATCGCGCACCGCCGCGCCAGTGGCCGAGGTGATGACGCCGACCTGTTTCGGGAAGGCCGGCAGCGGCTGTTTGTGCTCTGGCGCAAACAGGCCCTGGGCATCGAGCCTGGCCTTGAGCTGGTCGAAGGCGCGGCGCAGGGCGCCATCCCCGGCCGGCTCCATGTGTTCGACGATGAGCTGGTACTCGCCGCGCGCCTCATACAACCCGATACTGGCGCGGATCAGCACCAGCATGCCGTTTTCCGGTACGAAATCGACGAGCCGGTTACGCATGCGGAACATCGCGCAGCGCACCTGGGCCTTCGCGTCCTTCAGAGAAAAATACAGGTGGCCCGAGGCCGGCCGCGCCAGGTTCGAGATTTCACCTTCGACCCACAGCAGGGGGAAACTGCCTTCGAGGACCTGTTTCACCTCGCGGTTTAACTGCGAAACGGTCAGAACATCACGCCGTGGTGCGGTCATCGCATTCATAATCGCCATGATAGCGGATTGTATTTGACGGGTCTCGTCGCTGCGCAGGTGGCAATAAAAAAGGCCGGGCAGTCGCCCGGCCTTCGCACACTATCCCGTGGAGGAATAGAGGGTATCAGTGGAGACTGGCATGTGAAGCGCTTTTCTCAGCCATAGCCTGGGACTTGCCCATTTCGCCCTGGCGTTTGGCCTTACCTGCCAGTTTCTGGGCAGTTTCATAATCACCCTTCTTGTAGGCTTTCTTGGCCTTGCCGATCATCTTGAAGGTGTCACGCCATTCACCACCAACTTTCTGGGCGGCAACCGTGGCATTGACGGCATCATTGATCGTCGCGGCAGCAGATTTCTTGTCAGCGGCGCTGGCAGACAGGGATGTAGCAGCAAACAGGGTGGCAGCTGCCAAAATGGCAAATTTATTCATTACTTGTTCTCCTCCGGAGTATGTACCCGTTTTTGAGTACAAATCGTTATGTTTTTATGTCTGGCGGGCAAAAATACCCGCCATTTCGTCGACATCCATAGGCTACCGAGTTTACCGGGCCCGCGTCAAACTCTATAATTATTCCCTTATTGACACGGGTTGCCGGCCAGCGTGCCGACGCCCCTCAGCCACTGGATTGCCTGCATGCGGATTATCGAAGAAGCCCTTACATTTGATGATGTTTTACTCGTTCCGGCCCACTCCACGGTTTTGCCGAAAGAGGTCAGCCTGGCGACGAGGCTGACCCGGGATATCACCCTGAATATCCCGCTGGTCTCGGCTGCGATGGATACCGTCACCGAGGCCCGCCTGGCGATTGCCATGGCCCAGGAGGGCGGGATAGGCATTGTCCACAAGAATATGACCCCGGCCGAGCAGGCCGACGAGGTCCGCAAGGTGAAGAAATTTGAAAGCGGGGTGATCAAGGACCCGATCACGGTGTCACCGGACCTGACTATCAAGGAACTCATTGATTTAACTATACAAAACAGGATTTCCGGGGTGCCGGTCGTGGATCGCGGCGAACTGGTCGGGATTGTCACAAGCCGTGACCTGCGTTTCGAGACTCGTCTGGATGCGCCGGTCAAGACCATCATGACGCCGAAGGACAAGCTCATCACCGTGCGTGAAGGCGCCAGCCGTGACGAGGTGGTCAGCCTGCTGCACAAGCATCGTATCGAGAAGGTGCTCGTCGTCAACGATGATTTCGAACTGAAGGGCCTGATCACGGTCAAGGACATCCAGAAGGCCACCGAGAAGCCGTATGCCAGCAAGGACGAGCAGGGCCGCCTGCGCGTCGGTGCGGCCGTGGGCGCAGCACTGGACGACGAGCGTGTCCACTCCCTGGCCGAGGCCGGTATCGATGTGATCGTCGTGGATACGGCACATGGTCACTCACAGGGCGTACTCGACAAGGTCAGGTGGGTGAAGCAGACCTACCCGGATGTGCAGGTGATCGGCGGTAATATCGCCACCGCGGCGGCGGCCGCAGCGCTGCGCGATGCCGGCGCGGATGCGGTCAAGGTCGGTATCGGCCCGGGCTCAATCTGTACCACACGTATCGTCGCCGGGATTGGCGTGCCACAGATCACGGCGGTCTCCAATGTGGCCCGGGAACTGGCCAAGAGTGGCGTACCGCTCATTGCCGATGGCGGTATCCGCTTCTCCGGTGATGTCTCCAAGGCGCTCGCAGCAGGCGCCTACAGTGTCATGATGGGTGGCCTGTTTGCCGGCACCGACGAGGCGCCAGGTGAAGTCGAATTATTCCAGGGGCGCTCCTACAAGTCATACCGGGGTATGGGATCACTCGGTGCAATGGGAGAGAAGGAAGGTTCCAGTGACCGCTACTTCCAGGAAAGTACAGAAAAGGAAAAGCTCGTCCCGGAGGGTATCGAGGGCCGCGTACCGTACAAGGGCACGCTGCTTAACATCATTCACCAGTTGCTCGGTGGTATACGTGCCAGCATGGGTTACACCGGTTGTGCCAGTATGGACGAGATGCGCACCAAGCCCGAGTTTGTAAGGGTGACCAACGCGGGCATGCGGGAAAGTCATGTACATGATGTGACGATCACGAAAGAAGCGCCGAATTACAGAGCGGAATAATAACAATATTCACGGCCCGCACGCAGCGGGCCGTTTTGATTATTAACCTGATTAACAGGAAGACCACTTTTGAGCCAGAACATACACGCCGATCGCATTCTTATCCTTGATTTCGGTTCTCAGTACACGCAGCTCATCGCACGTCGTGTGCGCGAGGCCGGCGTGTACTGTGAGATCCATCCCTGGGATATGCAAGCCAGTTATCTCGACGAGTTCAAACCGAAGGGCATCATCCTGTCCGGGGGGCCGGAAACGGTGACCGCCGAGAACCCGCCGCGAGCCGCGCAGGAGATCTTCGAATATGGTGTGCCGGTGTTCGGTATTTGCTACGGCATGCAGACCATGGCCGCGCAACTTGGCGGCAAGGTAGCCACTTCCGCGCACCGCGAATTCGGTTATGCGCAGGTGCGCGCGCGGGGTCACTCCGGCTTGTTGCGTGATATCGAGGATCACAGCAGTCCTGAAGGTTATGGCCTGCTCGATGTCTGGATGAGCCATGGCGATCGGGTTGACGAGTTGCCGGAAGGATTCAGCGTCATAGCCGAAACCGACAATGCACCGCTGGCGGGCATGGCCGATGAGGCACGCAAGTTTTACGGTGTGCAGTTTCACCCGGAAGTGACCCATACAAAGCAGGGCCAGCGCATCATCGAACGCTTCGTGCACACGATCTGTGGCTGCGGCAACCTGTGGACGCCGGGCAATATTGCTGAAGACAGTATCACGGCGGTACGCGAACAGGTTGGTGACGGCAAGGTCGTGCTGGGGTTGTCCGGTGGTGTTGATTCGTCGGTAGTGGCGGCGATGTTGCACAAGGCGATTGGTGATCAGTTGACTTGCGTGTTCGTCGATAACGGCCTGCTGCGTTACAGGGAAGGTGACCAGGTCATGGCGACTTTTGCCCAGCACATGGGGGTGAAGGTAATCCGCGTCGATGCCGAGCAGCGTTTCCTCAATGCGCTCAAGGATGTCTCTGATCCGGAAGCAAAGCGCAAGGTCATCGGCAACCTGTTCATCGATATTTTCGAAGAAGAAGCAATAAAACTGGAGGGTGTGAATTTCCTCGCGCAGGGCACAATCTACCCGGATGTGATCGAGTCGGCCGGCTCGAAGACCGGCAAGGCGCATGTGATCAAGTCACACCATAACGTCGCCGGTCTGCCGGACTACATGAAGCTGGAACTCGTCGAGCCGCTACGTGAGCTGTTCAAGGACGAGGTGCGCAAGATTGGTGTTGAACTCGGCCTGCCTGCCGATATGATTTACCGCCATCCCTTCCCGGGCCCGGGGCTCGGCGTGCGTATCCTTGGTGAAGTGAAAAAGGAATACGCCGATATCCTGCGCCTGGCAGACGATATCTTTATCTCCGAACTGCGCAAGCATGACCTGTATGACAAGGTCAGCCAGGCCTTTGCCGTGTTCCTGCCAGTCAAGTCGGTCGGTGTCATGGGTGATGGCCGTCGCTACGACTACGTGGTAGCGCTGCGTGCCGTGGAAACCATCGATTTCATGACCGCACGCTGGGCACACCTGCCGTACGAATTCCTCGACCACGTGTCACGCCGTATCATTAACGAGATCGATGGTATTACACGTGTGACCTATGACATATCCGGCAAGCCGCCGGCAACCATCGAGTGGGAATGAACCAAGTTTGCAGCACTTAGTTTGCAGTGTTCAGTGATGGAAAGTTTTTCTGCCTGCTGCCAACTGATAACTGCCAACTTTTTCCGCCAACTGATTACTGATGACTAATATTTTCACACCTGACGAGTTGTTCATGCAGCATGCGCTGGAGCTGGCACAACGTGCCGAACAGCATGGCGAGGTGCCGGTTGGCGCGGTGCTGGTCAAAGACGGCGAAATCATCGCCGAGGGCTGGAACCAGCCCATCAGCAGTAATGATCCGACCGCGCATGCCGAGATCGTCACGCTGCGCGAGGCGGCAGCAAAACTTGAGAATTACCGCCTCGTCGATACAAGCCTGTATGTGACGCTTGAACCCTGCATCATGTGCATGGGCGCGATTATTCACGCCCGCGTGAAGCGGCTCGTGTTCGGCGCCACCGATCCGAAAGCCGGTGCGGCCTGCACCGTGTATACAATTCCTGCGGATCGCAGGCTCAATCATCATGTCGAGGTTGAAGGCGGGGTGCTGGCCGGACAATGTGGCAATTTACTCACGGAATTTTTCCGGCAACGCCGGTAACAACATTGTAAGGAAGGTTACATGCGATATCTCACCAGTATTTTTCTCTTGTTATTGCTTGCAGCTTGCAGCGAACCGGACAAGTCAGCACCGCAGGTGACACAGTATGCCCCTTCCGCTGTCGAGATGCAGGTACAGCAGGTATCGGAGCATGTGTATTACGTGCAGGGGGAGGCGGGTGTTGCAACGGATAATGAAGGCTTTATATCCAATGCCGGTTTTGTGGTCACCGGCGATGGTGTGGTGGTATTCGATAGCCTGGGCAGCCCGTCACTCGCGCAGAAGATGCTGGGCAAGATCCGGGAGATCACCGACCAACCGGTACGGCGCGTGATCGTCAGTCATTATCACGCCGATCATATTTATGGTTTGCCGTTGTACAGGGAACTGGGTGCTGAAATTTATGCCCCGGCCGGAAGTAGCAAGTACATCAATTCGCCCCAGGCAATGGAACGTCTCGATGAGCGTCGTTTTTCACTTTCGCCATGGGTGGATGAACGTACCTATGTTGTCGAGCCGGATCATTTTCTGGACAAGAGTATGAGCTTTAGTATGGGCGAAGTGGATTTCACCGTCTCGATAGTCGGAGCAGCCCATTCTGATGATGATCTGACCCTGTATATCGAACCGGATCGTGTGCTTTTTTCCGGCGACATCATATTTGAGGGTCGTGTTGCCTATCTCGGCGATGCGGATACGAAGCATTGGCTCGAGACGCTGGAAAAAATGGAGACGGCACAACTCGTTGCCCTGATACCCGGGCATGGACCTGCTGCCAGCGAGCCGAATGCGGCGATCAGCCAGACGCGCCGCTATCTCGCCTACCTGCGTGAACACATGGGCAGGGCGGTAGATGAGCTGCAGGACTTTGATTCGGCGTACGCGGCAACGGACTGGTCGGAATTCGAAAGCCTGCCGGCCTTCGAGGCGGCGAACCGGCGTAACGCGTACCAGGTTTATCTCTCAATCGAGCGTGAACAGCTGGGCGCACAATAAATGTTCAGGCTTTACAGGGCAGATGGATCCAGGTTCAGTACATCGACTGATTCGACTGTGACCGGTGGCTCAGTCTGCTCGGTATACCAGACCAGGATATCGTAATAACTGCGGATGTTTTCCACGTACTTGAGTGGCTCACGGCCACGTGCGTAACCATGCCGGGTTTTCTGGTACCACTTTTTGCGGCTCAGCAGCGGCAGGTTCTTTTTTACGTCTTTCCAGCTGTCGGGATCGCCACCGCGGATCTCCGTGATAACGCGGGCATCTTCGAGATGACCATAGCCTACGTTATAGGCGGCCAGCCCCATCCAGGTCCGATCCGGCTCGGGGATATCCGGCGGGATCTTGTCTATCATCATGGATACATATTTGCCGCCACCCTCGATACTCTGTTGTGGATCGAGACGGTCTGAGATACCGATGTACTCGGCCGTATTCGTGGTGAGCATCATCAGGCCGCGCACGCCGGTGGGGGAACGCGCCTTAGGGTTCCAGTGTGATTCCTGGTAGCCGATCGCGGCCAGCAGTCGCCAGTCGATATTGTTTTCTTCTGCGGCGCGTTCAAAATCATCCCGGAATTCGGGCAGACGTTGCAGGATATGACGCATGTAGGTACGCGTCCCCACGTAGTCGAAACGCTCCACATGTCCATAGTAACGTTCTTCAAGGATTTTCAGATCACCGTTTTCTTTCATGCGAGTAATAAACGCTGAAGCCACCTGGTACAGTGAATTATCAGACTGACGCGAAAAGGCCCATGCGAGTTGTTGTGGCTCACTTATGTCGAAGGCGACATTGAGTTCCGGGTAGAAACGGCGGCTCAGCGCGTATTCATTCGAATCGGCAATCGTGTAGTCAATCACCTGTTCCCAGACCAGATCGAGCAACTCGTCGCTTTCCAGTTCGGGATTTTCGACCCACTCGAGTTCGGGGTAAGCGGCCTGCAAGGCCTCGAGTTGTTCGGCATGACTACTGTCCGCGACAACCTCAACATGCCGGCCTACAAGATCAGCGACCCCGCGTGGTTTCAGGCCGTCGCCCATGCGATACACGAGTTGCTGGGTGATCTCCTGGTAGGGCGGAGTAAAACGTACCCAGTGCTGGCGTGGCTCGGTGACGGTCAGTCCGGCGGCGGCGAAATCGACTTCGCCACGGTTGACCAGTGCGAGGATGTCCGACAGGTTCGATGGCGTGAGGATCTTCAGTTCGACGCCGAGTTCGTCGGCAAAGCGCCTGGCGAGGTCATATTCAAATCCGGCCGGTCCATCAGGACCTTCATAGTAGGTGGTCGGGCTGTTGCGCGTGGCGACCACGAGTACGCCGCTCTTTTTCACGCGATCAAGGTGGTTTTTGGGCTGATCGCAGCCCGACACAGTTGCGAGCAGGCCGGAAAGCATGAGTCCCGCCATCAATCGTGTCATCCATGCCTTGTACAAATCGCTACCCCCTGGCTTGTACATTACATTCTAGTCAAGTCGCGCCCGCTTCACACGAACATTGGCTGGTTGGACATCAGAAATCACATGAAGTGCAATATACTGGTCCCGATAAATCAGTATGTTAGCGCTGAATCCAAGAAACGATATTGCCCTCGGATGAATCCCCTCGCCGACAATCATGAACGGCGTCCTGCATCCCGGCCGGACACGTCCGGCATTAGCCGATTTATGGATAGTCCCCGGCCCGGACTGTGTCGAAGCCGCTGCCGTAGGAAAGTGGTGGTGCCGGGGAACAGGAGAACTAACAGGGAGTTCAGGCATATATGGATGGCCAGACATTATTATTTGTTGTGTATGTCAATACTAGCATTTTGCGCTGGTCAGCACAGTCGCTGACACGACACTGGCAGCGTGATCACATTGCAAGCACCTGTTATCTGGGGTAATCTTGCGCGCCTCTTGCTAGCGAGGATTATCCGGATAGTCCTTGAAACACAGTTTTGGAGAGGTGGTCGCTCTCGGCCATCCCTGGCCTTCGCGACACTTGCACATCCTTGTGCGGCGTCCGAGTGGTTGTAGAGAGTACCGGGATTTATCCGGATAATTGATGAAAAACAGTTTTGGAGAGGTGTCCGAGTGGTTGAAGGAGCACGCCTGGAAAGTGTGTATACGGTAACCCCGTATCGAGGGTTCGAATCCCTCCCTCTCCGCCACATCAAAAGGCTGCCCAATGGGCAGCCTTTTTCGTTATGTCGAGGGAGGGATTCTCCTGTTTGACGGCCGGCACTGACGTGCCGTCCCCTTCGGGCTATGCCCTCAGCACTCTCCGCCAAATAAATAAAGGGGCCATCAGGCCCCTTTATTTATTTTAGAGGTGGCATCGACCCCTCGATATATAAGGCAGGTTCGATAAAGCTATGCTTCAAACATGTCAGCAACGGTCTGTAACAGTTCATGCAGTTCAAAGGGTTTTTTCAATACGGTCCGCGCCGGACCGGGTGTTTTGCCGCTTTCCAGGCGTTTTTCTTCACTGCTATATGGCGGGGTACGGTTACTACCGGACATGAGCATGAACGGCATAGACGGGAAGTATTGCCTGCAATAATCGTCGAGTTCGATACCACCTATCTTTGGCATGCTGATATCGGACAACACAAGGTCAATAACGTGTGTATGCAACATGTCCATGGCTTGCTGGCCATTTTCTGCAAGAAGTGTGAGATAGCCTTCGTCATCGAGAACGGCCCCTAATATTTCCCGTACCAGGCGCTCATCTTCTACAATCAGTAACGTTTTGTGTTGTGCCGTCATCGTCAGCAGCCTGTTTGAACTGGCAATCCCTTGCATGCCAGTTTTTCTAAATATTATAGGCAGTTAGATAAAGTATAGATGAAAACTGTTCGATTTCATGGCGTTGAACCTATATAATGTGCCGCGCAGACGACGTGAATTCATTGGTCGTAATCTACTGATACGCCGTCTACAGCCAAGTTTATGGTGATCCACGCCGGTCCCCCCGCAACGCTATGCTGTGAACCCGGTCAGGCCCGGAAGGGAGCAGCCGCAGCAGCGGACGTGTGTGCCGGGGTGTGGCTGGTGTGGGTCGCCACCCTGATTACGAGTTGGCAGATTGCAGTCATCAGTGTGCAGTTTACAAGGTCAGATCCCGCCCCCTCTTCGCCCCTCACCGCACTTATGGTGTTAGAATGCTGGTTATCGGGAACAGCACAGGTTTTAGCGTAATTCAATGAGTTACCAGGTTCTGGCACGAAAATGGCGCCCGCGGCGGTTCGCCGACATGGTGGGGCAAACACATGTCCTGCGCGCATTGATCAATGCGCTGGACCATGATCGCCTGCACCACGCCTATCTGTTTACCGGTACCCGCGGTGTGGGCAAGACCACGATTGCGCGTATTTTTGCCAAGTCATTGAATTGTGAGCAGGGCGTGAGCAGCTCGCCGTGTGGTGAGTGCGCGACCTGTCGCGAGATCGACGAGGGCCGGTATGTGGATCTCATCGAGGTCGATGCCGCCTCGCGCACCAAGGTCGAGGATACGCGTGAACTGCTCGACAACGTGCAATATGCGCCGACCCGTGGCCGCTGCAAGGTGTATCTCATCGACGAAGTTCACATGCTTTCAGCGCACAGTTTCAATGCGCTGCTGAAGACGCTCGAGGAACCGCCACCGCACGTCAAATTTCTGCTGGCCACGACCGATCCGCAGAAACTGCCGGCGACCATCCTGTCGCGCTGCCTGCAATTCAACCTCAAGCGGCTGCCGGCCGAGCAGATTGCCGACTACCTGGCGCAGTTGCTGGGCCATGAGGCCATTGAATTTGAGCCGCCCGCGTTACAGCGCCTCGCGCATTCCGCGGACGGCAGTATGCGTGATGCGCTGAGTCTGCTTGACCAGGCGATTGCCTTTGGTGGAGGCGCGCTGCGCGAGGAAGACGTCTGCAGCATGCTCGGCGTGATTGACCAGCGCTATGTGTACGAACTGCTGGCGGCGATCAGCGCGAACAACGGCCAGGTCGTGCTCGATACGATCGCCCGCATGGATGAACAGGCCCCGGACTATACGGCGGTGGTTGCGGACATGTTGTCCGTATTGCAGCGTATCGCGGTGGCGCAGATTGTGCCGGACAGCATCGATGCGAATGCCGCCGGGCATGATGATATCCTCAGGCTGGCCGGCGAACTCGGCGCAGAAGATGTGCAACTGTACTACCAGATTGGTTTGCAGGGGCGGCGAGACCTGGAACTGGCGCCGGACCTGCGCAGCGGATTTGAAATGCTCATGTTACGCCTGCTCGCATTCCGGCCGGTCGAAGCGGGACAACGCCCGGCCAACCAGCCGCAGCGTGGCCCGTCTGTCCCCGCCGGGGCAGATGTCGGACAGGCGGTGAGTGCAGCCAGCGCCACCGCGCCGCAAGCGGCACCGGTCACGGTTGAGCCTCCGGCAGCCGCCGCGCAACTCGATCCGAACGAGCAGGACTGGCACGTGATCGTCGAGGCACTGGGCCTGAGCGGTCTGGAGAAGCAACTCGCGATAAATTGCGCCTTGCAACGGCGGGACGGTGACAAGTTCCACCTGGTGCTGGCGAATGAGCATTCCCGCCTGCACAACGACAAGTTTACACAGCGTTTACTGGCAGCGCTGCGCAACAGGTTCGGTGAGCAGGCCGCTATTGAAATCAGTCTCGGTGAACACGATATAGAAACACCGGCGATGCTTGATGCGCGCAGGCGTGATGAACGTCAGCAGCAGGCAGAGCACGCAATTGCCGGCGACAGTAACGTACAGTCCCTGCAGGAGGCATTCGGTGCCACTGTAGTACCCGATTCGGTACAACCGGTTGACTGAATTTGATACATATTGAACGACGAGGTGAGGCATGAAAGGCGGAATCGGTAACATGATGAAGCAGGCGCAAAAGATGCAGGAAAATATGCAAAAGGCGCAGGAGCAACTGGCGACACTCGAGGTGACAGGCAAGGCCGGCGGTGGACTGGTTACCGTTACCATGACCGGTAAGCACGACGTAAAACGTGTCAGCATCGATGACAGCCTGCTCGAAGAAGACAAGGATATGCTCGAAGACCTGCTGGCGGCTGCGGTCAACGACGCAGTGCAACTCGTGGAAAAAACCAGCCAGGATAAAATGTCGGAGGCGATGGCCGGTATGTCGTTGCCACCGGGTATGAAGATGCCATTTTGATTGTATGGCCAACAGCCCTATCATTCAGGAACTCATCGAGGCCTTGCGTTGCCTCCCCGGCGTCGGCCCGAAATCGGCGCAACGCATGGCCTATCACCTGCTCGAACGCGATCGCAATGGCGCCCGTCGCCTCGCGCATGCGCTAATCGAGGCGGCCGACAAGATCGGTCATTGCGAGCAGTGCCGCACCTTCAGCGAGACACAGATTTGCAGTATCTGCGCCAGCAGTCAACGCGATCGCAGCCTGTTGTGTATTGTCGAGTCACCTGCTGATGCATCAGTGATCGAGCAGGCCACGGGTTACCGGGGGCTGTACTTCGTATTGATGGGGCATTTGTCGCCGCTGGATGGCATCGGCCCGGAAGACATCGGCCTGCCGTTGCTGGCGAGTCGGCTCGACGGCGGCGAGGTCAAGGAAATCATTATCGCCACCAACCCGACCGTGGAAGGTGAAGCGACCGCGCATTACATCAGCGAGATGGCGCATAAGCGCAGTCTGAGCGTGTCACGGATCGCGCACGGCGTCCCGCTTGGCGGTGAACTCGAATATGTCGATAACCAGACCCTGCAGCATGCCTTCAGCGGTCGACGCGCGATATAGGTATTATTCTTCTGCCAGGCTGTTCAGGATAGCCTGGTATCGCGCAAAACGTCCCTCATCGATCTCACCCTGTGCAATCGCAGTGCGCACGGCGCAACCGGGTTCATTCGTATGCCGGCAATCGTTGAAGCGGCAGTGTTGGGCAGCCTCGAGGATTTCCGGGTAGGCCTGTTCCACCTCGGCCGGTTCGGCATGGGTCAGGCCGAACTCGCGCACGCCGGGTGAATCGATCAGCTTGCCGCCACAGGGCAGGTGGTAGAGGCTGGCCGTGGTCGTGGTGTGTCGGCCCTTGCCGGTGGCCGTTGATATGTCTCCGATCTCGGCACCGGCCTCGGGCAGCAGACCGTTGATCAACGAGGATTTACCGACCCCGGACTGGCCGACAAAGATCACGGTGTGCTCGCGCAATGCCTGTTGCAGCGCATCCAGGCCATGTATCTGTTTCGCACTTGTAAACAGGATCTCGTAACCGAGTTGCACATACACGTGCAGGCGTTGTTTGATCGACGCATGCGCCTCTGCATCGAGCAGGTCGGTTTTATTCACGATGATGAGGGGGGTGACGTTAATAATCGATGCCGCCACCAGGTAACGGTCCAGCAGTCCTTCATTGAAGGGTGGCGAGTTGGCGATCACGATGCCGAGCCGGTCGATATTGGCCGCGACCGGGCGCAGGTGGCCGCGACTGTCCGGGCGTTCCAGCAGGCTGCTGCGTGGCAGCACGGCCTCAATCATGCCATTGCGTTCATCTTCATGCAGCCACAGGATCCGGTCACCGCAGACCGGGCGGCTGCGATCACGGTGCCATTTGCACGGCAAGGTTTGCTGCGTATCGATTTCGATAATGACATTGTGGCCGTGGCTGCCGATGACCCGGCCTGTGTGGTAATGATTGCTGTTACCTGAAGTGTAGTTATCAATTACCGCCTGTTCGCGTTTGGCAATACGCCGCTGTTGTTGTTCACTGAGTTGCTTGCCTGCCATGCAAGTCAGTCAGCGGAATGCAGCAGTGCATCAATTTTTGCCGCACAGACAAAGTCATTGATGGACAGGTTGTTCACACTGTGTGTCGTGTAACACACAGTGCAACGGTTATAAGTGACCTGCATATCAGGGTGGTGGTCCTCGTTGTTCGCGATCCATGCCACCGCGTTCACAAAGGCAATCGTTTCGTAATAGTTTTTAAAGCGAAACTCGCGACAGATTTGTGCGCTTTCACTGCGGTGTTGCCAGCCGTCGAGTTGAGCCAGGTAAGCGGCAATATCCCTGTCGCCAAGGGCTGGCGGGTTTCGCGTGCAGTGCATGTCCAGTAGTTGCGTCATGGGCCGCTCAATGAGGTTCTGTCATGGCATGGTACAGGTGATCGATGCGCACCGGTGCGGGCGGGTGCGAATCGTGAAATGCCGAGTACAGCGGATCAGGGGTCAGGGTACTGGCATTTTCTTCGTACAGCTTGACCAGCGCCTGGACCAGCGCCTGCGGATCACATTGCCGGGCGGCAAATTCATCGGCCTCGAATTCATGTTTGCGCGAGAACCATGAACCCAGTGGCTGCAGGAAGATCGTGAACACGGGCAAGACCAGCATGAACAGCGCCAGTGCCATATGCAGCGATGCCTGTTCAGCACCCAGCGCAGTATAGAACCACGGTTGATCAATCAACCAGCCGAGCAGGGCCAGCCCGAGCAGGGCAAAGATGGCCATGCTGATGATGCGCTTGATGATGTGCTTGCGCTTGAAGTGCCCGAGTTCGTGGGCCAGTACCGCCTCGATCTCATCGGTACCGAGGCTGTTGAGCAGCGTGTCGAAGAACACGATGCGTTTGTTGTGTCCGAGTCCGGTGAAATAGGCATTGCCGTGCCCGGAACGCTTCGAACCATCGACGACGAAAACGCCCTTGCTGGTGAAGCCACAACGTTGCAGCAGGTTGGCGATGCGCTCGCGCAGGTTTTCATCCTCGAGCGGTGAAAACTTGTTGAACAGCGGCGCGATAAATGTCGGATAGGCCCACATCATGAACAGGCCAAAGCCGATCCACACTGCCCAGACATATAGCCACCATGCCTTGCCACTGTTTTGCATGAGCCACAGTATGAGCAGCAGCAGTGGTGCGCCAATCAGGATCGTCAACAGTGCCTGTTTCGCCAGGTCGCTGACAAAGGTCGCAACGTTGGTGCGGTTAAAGCCGAAGCGTTGTTCGAGGACAAAGGTGCGCCAGGCGGTCAGCGGCAGGTCGAGCAGGCTGGCGATCAGGCTCATGGCGAGCAGGAATACGGTGCCGGTCCATAGTGACGACAGCTCCAGGGTTCGCACCGCGTCATCGAGCAGGGCGAGGCCGCCGCCCAGGGTCCAGAGCAGCAGCAGGATTGTCGAGTAGACAATATCGATGCGTTCCAGACGGTTTTTGGCCAGTGTGTAGTCGGCGGCCTTCTGGTGTGCGGCCAGCGGGATCTTCTCGGCAAACGCCCCGGGTACGGCGGCGCGATGCTGGCGGACATGCGTCATCTGGCGCCATACCAGGTATTGCTGCAGCAGCAGGGCAGTCGCTGTCACGATCAGGAACACAAGTGTGAAAATATGCATACAGGCTCTGTCGATATGATAATAATGAATCGATAGGGTAAAGCGGTTGTGCTGTTTGTCAACTTGTTCGCCTGCACCTACAATGCCCTGAACAATTTACAGGGGTAGCGGCATGCCACAGGACAGCAATAACCTTATCTGGATCGATCTGGAAATGACCGGGCTGGATACGGTTAATGACTATATTATCGAGATCGCGACCATTGTCACGGACAAGGACCTGAACACGCTGGCCGAGGGCCCGGTACTCGCCATCCATCAGCCCGAAGAGGTGCTTGGCGGCCTGGACGACTGGAACCGTAACCAGCACGGCAACTCCGGCCTGCTGGATCGCGTGCGCGCCAGCACGCTGACTGCCGAAGAAGCAGAACGCCAGACCATCGCCTTTTTGCAGCAGTATGTGCCGAAAAAGGCCTCCCCTATGTGCGGCAACAGTATTTGCCAGGATCGCCGTTTTCTGGCGCGGCTGATGCCCGATCTGGAAGACTATTTTCATTATCGCAATCTTGATGTCAGCACCCTCAAGGAACTCGCACGGCGCTGGCGACCCCGGCTGTATATGGGCTTCAACAAGACTTCGAGCCACCTGGCACTGGATGATATCCGTGATTCAATTGAAGAATTGCAGTATTACCGTGAGCACTTCCTGAATCTCGAGCAGGCCGATACCACGCAAGACTAGTGTCTGCTCCCGGCGCGATTCCCGGTTACTGTCAGGCAGAAAAGCCCGCTCCGGCCGGTTTGCAGCGCATCTGTATGCAGTTCACTCTCTTCCTTTCTCCCCCTATAATTGGCCGCCCTGCACCGCGTTTCAAAACAGCGCGTGATGACAGGCCAAATTTGCGCGCATGGCTGTTAGAATGCACGCTCTGTAAATGCTCTGAATGACAGGATTTCAATGACTATCCGTACCCGTTTTGCCCCGAGCCCGACCGGCTACCTGCATATTGGCGGTGCCCGCACGGCGCTGTTTTCCTGGCTGCATGCCCGCAAGCATGGTGGTCGTTTCGTGCTGCGTATCGAGGATACCGACAAGGAACGTTCGACCGAGGCCTCGGTCAATGCAATTCTCGAGGGCATGACATGGCTCGGCCTCGATTACGACGAAGGCCCTTTTTACCAGACCGACCGTTTTCCCCGCTATAAAGAAGTCATCGACCAACTCATCGCCGAGGGCAAGGCCTACAAGTGCTATTGCTCGAAAGAGCGGCTCGATGCCCTGCGCGAAGAGCAGATGGCAAAGAAGATCAAGCCGCGCTATGACGGTACCTGCCGTTTGCGTGAGGCCCCGGCCGAGGATGCCGCCTATGTGATCCGCTTCCGCAACCCGGATGATGGCATTGTCATGGTCGACGACCTGATCCGCGGCAAGGTCAGTTTCGATAATCGCGAACTCGATGACCTGATCATCCAGCGCACGGATGGCACGCCCACCTACAACCTGTCAGTAGTCGTCGACGACATGGACATGGGCGTTACCCACGTGGTGCGGGGTGATGACCACCTGAATAATACGCCGCGCCAGATCAATATCCTGCGCGCACTCGGTGCCGAACCACCAGTGTATTCGCACGTGCCGATGATTCTTGGCGAGGACGGCAAGCGCCTGTCGAAACGCCACGGCGCGGTCAGCGTCATGCAGTACCAC
>JASFME010000015.1:0-19120 GCA_050117725.1 Granulosicoccaceae bacterium
AAACGGTAACTGCGCGGCCATCACATACAGGGGCACAGCAACCAGTGTCCCGGCCGTGCCGGGAGCCTTCGGTGCGCAGCCGGCGCCACCGGCAAAGGCCAACCAGTACAATGGATGGGACCAGACGCGCTTCAGGCAGGGTGCCGTCATCCGCTATTCAACCTCTTTTTGAAAATGCTCATAACCGGCCCTCACCGCTTGATACGGCTGGCCATCCGGCAACTGGCAGCGCAGGCCCGCCTGCGTGCTGACAGTACCGATCCGGCTGACCGGCACAGCCTGCTGTGCGGCCAGCGCCGCGAGCCCTTCGCCCTGCCCGGCCGGCGCAGTAAAACACAATTCGTAGTCATCGCCGCTGGCCAGTGGCAGCGACCAGTCGCCCTGGAGATGTTCGGTCACGGCCCCGGATAGCGGCAGGCTGGCCAGCGCGATGTCGGCACCGACACCACTGTGTTCGAGGATATGCCCGAGATCGGCCAGCAAGCCATCCGAGATATCGATCGCACTCGTCGCAAGCCCGACCAGGGCGCGCCCAAGTGCCACGCGTGGTTGCGGGCGGCACAGGCGCTGTTCGACGAATGCCTGCTGCTGTGCATCGAGCTGATGCTGCCCGGCACGGGTGCGCAGTGCCAGGCCGGCATCACCGAGTGTGCCGCTGACATAAATCTCATCACCGGGCTGTGCGCCACGGCGTAACAGGGCCTGGCCCGGGTCGACATAGCCGGCCAGTTGCAGGCTCAGAGTCAAGGGGCCGCGGGTTGTATCACCGCCGATGATCGCAACGTTGTATTCATCCGCGAGTGTATACAGACCGCTGGCAAACGCCTCGAGCCAGGATTCGTTAACCCCGGGCAATGTCAGGGCCAGCGTAGCCCACGACGGTGTGGCACCCATTGCCGCGAGATCGCTCAGGTTCACTGCCAGTAGTTTGTAACCAATATCGGCGGGCTTGTCCGACGCGGCAAAGTGCACGTTTTCAACCATCGTGTCGAGGGTCACAACCACGGATTTGCCAGGAGGTGTCTGAATAATGGCCGCATCGTCACCGACACCGCAGATCACATCATCGCGATTGGCGTCGCGCGTGAAATACCGTTGGATAATGTCGAATTCACCGGGCATAACTTACCACTGGCTGAACCGCGGGGACCACAGCGGACACGGGGACAGATAATATTGCCGAACACACAGATTGAAAGATCATTTCATTCACCCCGTGAGCCCCGAGAGCTCCGTGGTTATTTATTTTTTTTCTTTGCCTCGATTTCCATCTTGCGCAGCTTCTGCGCGACCTTGTCGAGCACGCCATTGACAAACTTGTGACCATGCTCGGCACCAAAGGTCTTGGCGAGCTCAATCGCTTCGTTGATAATCGCCCGGTAGGGTACATCAAGACGGAATTCGAGTTCGTAACAGGCAAGACGCAGAATGGCGCGCTCAACCGGGTCAATCTCATCAATGCTGCGATTGATGTGCGGCAGGATATGATCATCGAGTTCATGCAGGTGCAACGGCACCTCGCGCAGCAACTCGCGGAAGTAGGCCACATCGACCTTGCCCATATCGTGCTCGGCCAGGAACTGACCCTCGACCTCGGCGGTGTCCTGCCCGGTCAACTGCCATTGATAAATGGCCTGAACGGCATTGCGTCGGGCAAGCGATCGGCTCTTGCTCACAAACTCCCTCCAACAACAGGAACCATTTGAATATGCTACAAGTGATTTGCGATTAACTTAACGTTCGAGTTCACGCATAAGATTCAGCATCTCAATCGCAGTCAGCGCAGCTTCACTACCCTTGTTGCCGGCCTTGGTACCAGCACGTTCAATCGCCTGTTCGATCGTATCAACGGTCAACACACCAAAACCCAGCGGCATGTTGTTCTGCATACTGACACTGGTAATGCCCTTGGCACATTCGCCGGCCACCACATCAAAATGGGGGGTCGCGCCGCGTATCACGGCACCCAATACAACCAGGGCATCATAGCGTTTGCTCTGCGCCATCTTTTGCGCGGCAAGCGGCAGTTCATAGGCACCAGGCGTCCAGATCACTTCAATGTCTGACTCGGCAGCACCATGACGAACAAGTGTATGGGTCGCACCATCGACCAGGGGGCCAACAATAAAATCATTAAAACGACTGGCCAGCACACCAAAACGTGCACCGCGTGCAACGACACCGCCTTCGATGGTCTTTATACCGCTCATAGTCCTACCCTTGTTCCATTTATAAATCGCTTAATCAAAATCTACGTATTCGGTCACGGACAGGTCAAAGCCTGACAGGCCATGCAGTTTGAGTTTAGAGCCCAGAATACGCATTTTATGCACACCCAGGTCGAGCAATATTTGCGCACCAAGACCATAGGTACGCAAATCATGGCGTGGCGCCTGTTTCGGCAAGTCTACACCTTTTGCTGCCTGTTGGATATTTCGCATATTGAGTTCGATGTCGGCCGGGCGATCGGCATTACGCAATACGACCACGATACCACTGCCCTCTTCGGCGACGCGTGCCATGGCCTTGCGCAAGGATCGCTTGCACTCGGGCAATTCACCAGTAAACATATCGCACAGGCTGTTCTGCATGTGCACGCGCGTCAGCACCGGTTTGCGCACGTCTGGCTCACCATAGACAAGCGCAAAATGCATGGTGTCTTCGAGTGCATCATGGAAAGAAAGCAGGCGAAACTCACCAAACTCGGTCGTCAATGGGCATTCGGCCACGCGCTCGACGGTTTTTTCGTTCTCGATACGGTAATGAATGAGATCCGCGATCGTACCGATCTTCAGTCCGTGTTGCTGCGCGAACACCTCGAGGTCCGGGCGACGCGCCATGGTGCCATCTTCATTGAGGATCTCGACGATCACGCTTGACGCTTCAAAACCGGCAAGCTTGGCCAGGTCGCAGCCTGCCTCGGTATGGCCGGCGCGCGTCAGCACACCACCGGGCTGGGCCATGAGCGGGAAGATATGCCCGGGCATGACGATGTCACTCGCACTTGCCTCCGCTGCAACCGCGGCGCGTACCGTCGCGGCACGATCCGCTGCCGAGATACCGGTCGTGACGCCGCGAGCGGCCTCGATCGATACCGTAAAGTTTGTCCCATGACGGTCGTTGGTCTTGCTGACCATGAGCGGCAGACGCAACTGCTCACAACGTTCCCGTGTCATGGTCATGCAAATCAGGCCGCGGCCATAACGTGCCATGAAATTGATATCGTCGGCGGTCACCAGTGATGACGGCATGATCAGGTCGCCTTCGTTTTCCCGATCCTCGTCATCCATGAGTATGACCATCTTGCCTGCGCGCAGGTCCTCGATTATGTCTTCAATCTTGCTGAATGCCATGAAACTGCTTCTCTCTCAATGCAACGCGACTGCGAATGTTCAGTCCGCGCTGTTAACAAACCCGTGTTCAGCCAGAAAGGCCATCGAAATATCACTGTCCTCGCTGCTCGCTGCCCTGTCGCCGAGTAACAGGCGCTCCAGGTAACGCGCGATAATATCAACCTCGAGGTTGACCTTGCGCCCCGGCTGGTATTCATGCATCGTGGTTTCACTCAGGGTGTGCGGCACAATGTTCAAATCAAACACCGCACCCTCGACCGCGTTCACCGTCAGGCTGATGCCATCGACACATACCGAGCCTTTTTGCGCAATGTACCTTGCCAGCGCATCCGGTGCCTTGATGCGGAAACGCACCGAGCGCGCATCGCTGTGGCGTGCCACGACCTCGCCGATGCCGTCGACATGACCGCTGACCAGGTGCCCCCCCAGCCGCGTGGTCGGGGTCAGCGCCTTCTCCAGGTTGACGGCATCGCCTGTCTGCAAATGGGCAAACAGGGTTTTCGAAATCGTCTCGCCGGAGACATCGGCACGAAAGCCATCGGCGGTTTTGTCAATCACGGTCAGGCACACACCACTCACCGCGATACTGTCACCGGGTTCGACATCCGCCATGGGCAGCTTGCCGGTCTCGATGCTGACCGCCAGGTCACCGTCTTTCGGTTCCATGCCACGGATATGGCCGACTGCCTGGATGATTCCGGTAAACATCTATAACTCTCTCATTGCTTGTAAACAGGCCGCGCTGTGATTCGCCAGTCGCTTCCCACCGCGGTCACATTCGTTATCGCCAGTTCGACACGATCCGCCATGCTTGTCAGGCCCGGCAGATGTACCAGGCCACGCCCCGCATCACCCATCAACACGGGCGCCATGTAAATCACCAGCTCGTCGACCAGTTGCTGTGCCAGCATGCTGCCGGCCAGTGTCGCGCCGGCCTCGACCAGCACCTCGTTGATTCCACAATTCGCCAGCAACTCCAGCATGGCGACAAGGTCGACCCGCGCATCGCTGCCCGGCAAACTGACAACCTCGGCATCCATGTTTTGTACTGCCGCCTGCGTCGTTGCCGTGACGACGAGGCACTTGCCCGCTGCCCGCAGTATTTGCGCAGAAGCCGGGATCTGCAAGGCACTGTCGAGCACGACGCGCAGTGGTGGCTCACGGCGTTGCCGCGCCCGCGCAATCTCTTCGTGCAACGGTTGCCCCTTCGCCTCCGCCTCGAGCCGTACCGTCATGGACGGGTCATCGGCAAGCACCGTGGCGATCCCCGTGACAATCGCATCACTGCGCGCCCGTAACAGATGTACATCGCGCCGTGCCTGTGCCGAGGTTATCCACTTGCTCTCGCCCGAGGCCATCGCGGTCCGGCCATCCAGGCTCATGGCCAGCTTGCAGCGCACATACGGGCGTCCCGTACGCATGCGCCGGCTAAAGCCCGGGTTAAGGGCCTCGACCTGTGCCTCGCAAACACCGCTGGTCACATCAATACCCGCGGCACGCAGTTGTTCAACCCCCTTGCCGGCCACGAGCGGGTTCGGGTCCTGCATGCCGATCACAACCCGGCCGATGCCGGCCTCGATCAGTGCCGCACTGCAAGGCGGCGTACGTCCATGGTGCGCACACGGTTCGAGCGTAACATAGGCCGTGGCAGCTTTTGCCCGGGCCCCGGCCTGTTGCAGGGCATGGACTTCGGCATGTGGTTCGCCGGCAAACATGTGCCAGCCTTTGCCAACAATCCGGCCATCACGGACAATGACACAACCTACCCGCGGGTTTGGTGATGTCGTGTACTGTCCGCGTTGTCCGAGTTGCACGGCACGTGCCATGTAATATTCATCAACTTCCATCAAGGTGAGCCTTTGTCCCGTTTGTCACGTTTGGCCGCTTCACTGCCCGGTAACAGGGATAACTGCTGCCGTTTCACCTCAGACGAAGGTTCGCGTTCCAGCCGCTCGATCTCTTCACGGAAGGCGTTCACATCCTCGAAGCTGCGGTATACCGACGCAAACCGGACATAGGCAACATGATCCAGCTCACGCAACTCATCCATGACATACTCGCCGACGAGCTGGGAGCCCACTTCACGATCACCGGTACCACGCAGGCGGTGCTTTATGTGATTGATCGCGTCCTCGATCTTTTCCGTTGCGACCGGGCGCTTCTCCAGCGACCGCATGATCCCGGCGCGCAGCTTGTCTTCGTCAAACGGTTCACGGATACCATCGCTTTTGATGATCCGCGGCATGACCAGTTCCGCCGTCTCGAACGTCGTAAAGCGTTCGTTACAATGCTGGCATTCACGCCGGCGCCGCACGGCCGCACCTTCATTCGCCAGTCGCGAATCGATCACCTTGGTATCTTCGGCATTACAGTATGGGCAACGCATGCGGCATCCCTGGTATCACCGCGCGGTCAGCGGCTATCAGGCTCCATAAACCGGGTAACGTTTACAGATGTCGAGCACCTTGTCCTTGACCTCGGCAATCGTCGCGCTGTCCCCGCGGGCATCGATAACATCACACATCCAGCCAGCCAGGTCACAACACTCGGACTCGCCGAAGCCGCGCGTGGTCACAGCCGGGGTGCCAACGCGGATACCGGATGTGATAAACGGTGACTGTGGATCATTCGGTACCGAGTTCTTGTTGATCGTGATGTTGGCGCTGCCCAGCCAGGCATCAACATCCTTGCCGGTCAGCCCGGCCTCGATGAAACTGACCAGGAACAGGTGGTCGTCGGTCCCACCCGATACCACATCATAGCCACGCTCAATGAACACGTTGGCCATGGCCTGGGCATTCTTTACCACCTGCTGCTGGTAGGTCTTGAAGTCGTCCTGCAGGGCCTCCTTGAAGGCAACCGCCTTGCCGGCGATGACGTGCATGAGCGGGCCACCCTGGGTACCGGGGAAGATCATCGAGTTGAGTTTTTTCTCAATGGCCTCATTGGCCCTGGCGAGGATGATGCCGCCACGTGGCCCCCGCAGGGTCTTGTGCGTGGTCGAGGTTGTGACATCGGCGATCTGCACGGGGCTCGGGTAAACACCCGCCGCGATCAAACCGGCAACGTGGGCCATATCAACCATGAGATAGGCGCCGACCTTGTCGGCAATATCACGGAAACGCTGCCAGTCGACGATGCGAGAGTAGGCGGAAAAACCTGCGATGATCATCTTCGGCTTGTGTTCATCGGCAAGACGCTCGACCTGTTCGTAATCGATCTCGCCGGTGGCTTCATCCAGGCCATACTGCACAGCATGGTAAATCTTGCCGGAGAAACTCACCTTGGAGCCGTGGGTCAGGTGCCCGCCGTGCGCCAGGCTCATACCGAGCACGGTGTCGCCAGGCTCGAGCAGGGCCATGTACACGGCCGCGTTGGCCTGTGAACCGGAATGCGGCTGCACGTTGGCGTAATCGGCACCGAACAATTGCTTGACGCGGTCGATGGCCAGCTGCTCGGCGATATCGACATATTCACAGCCGCCGTAATACCGTTTGCCCGGGTAGCCTTCAGCATACTTGTTGGTCAGTACCGAGCCCTGGGCCTCCATGACACGCGGGCTCGTATAATTTTCTGACGCGATGAGCTCAATATGCTCTTCCTGGCGTGTGCGCTCGGCTTGCATCGCCGCCCACAGCTCATCATCAAATCCTTCAATTGTCATGGCTTCGCTGAACATGCCCACTCCTCAACGGCCCGGCCTCCCTCTCGGGAATATTGCCGGCTATGTAAATCAAACGGTTATAGAACAATCAGGCCCGCTCGCAGGCCTGCCAGAAGACGCCATAGGATACCTGATTTGAGCCTGGCTTGCATGAGTGGAAAAGGATCTCAGGCTGCCCGGCTGCAGGTCGAGAGCACAGTAAAACCGGTCGCCACATGCAGGGGGAAAACGTGACGTGGATGAAATACGGGATAACCGTCATGTTGCCGGATCAGGGGTTTAATCCAGGGTGAAATAAAATACTGCGCCCTTTCCTGGCTCACCATGTGCCCAGATCCTGCCGCCGTGACGACGAGTTATTCTGTTCACCGTGGCAAGACCAATGCCCGAACCACTGAATTCATTCGACGAATGTAGGCGCTGAAACGGTTCAAACAGTTTATATGCATATTCCTGCTCGAAGCCGGCGCCATTATCCCTGACGTAATACTGAACATGCCCGTCATCTTTCTGATTGCCAATCTCGATCCTCGGCTCACGACTATGTGACGTGAATTTCCATGCATTACCCAACAGGTTTTCCATCATCGTCTTGAGCAGGCGTTCATCGCCCTGTACGACCATGCCCGGCTGTATCTGTATATCAATGACGCGCTCCGGACTATTGCTTTTCAACTCATCAATAACATCACTGCTAACCCTGCTGAGATTGACATCCCGCTTTACCATGTCAGAACGGACAACCCGGGACAATTCAAGCAGGTCATCAATCAACTCGGTCATGCGTTGACTGGATTTTCGCACCCTGGCCAGGTAGTCCATGCCCTGGCCATTCAGGACATCCGAGAAATCCTCTGCCAATGCCTGTGTAAACCCATCTATACTTCTTAAAGGTGCACGCAAGTCATGTGACACCGAATAGCAGAATGATTCCAGTTCCTTGTTGGCCAACTGCAGTTCATTGGTACGCTCGGCAACCCTGTCTTCCAGTTGTTCCTGGTGCTCGTGCAGTTTTTGCTCCGCCTGTTTGCGTTCGCTGATATCGGTCTGGATAGCAACGTACTGGTATGATTTCCCGTGCTCGTCAACAAATGGCACAATGGTTGTGTCAACCCAGTACAAACTGCCATCCTTGCGCCGGTCAAGCAACTCACCATGCCATACCGATCCGGAACGCACGGTATTCCATAATGACATGTAAAAACCGCTATCATGCTTGCCCGAACCGAGCAAACCGAAGGTATTCCCCAATAACTCACCCCGGCTGTACCCGGAGATTTCACAAAATTTGTCATTGGCATAGGTAATGCGCCCTTCTTTATCTGTTATACCCACAATCGCATGGGCATCAAGGGCGAACTTTATGTCCGACAATTCCTTGCTACTCTTGTACAGACGCGATGCTGCGTAATTCAGCGCATATTCAAGCTGTTCAACTTCATGAGTGCTGCGCTCAATGGCCATCGTTTCGCCATTTGACCGATACAACCGGCTGGCAAACAGTGTTGCCTTTTCTATCGCCCTGATAGGTCGTCTCAACACAATCAGCAGCAGAAAGACGCTGAGCAAAAATGTTAAAAACCCGACCAGGAAACCATTTTGTATAATATGCCCGACCAGACGCTCAACCGTGGCAAGACTATAGCTGAGACGTACCCAACCTATTGAACCATGTTCTATAGGGAACCAGACGACGATATACGATTCAAAATCATCAACACGTATCTCATCTGTATCGGGCAAACTCATGGATAAAGCATCAAACTGTACTTTTACCTGTTCACCAGTTCGCCGCACATGGCTCAGGACAACCCCCCTTTCATCTGTAACGTGTATCTCCATTACTTCACGATACGCGGCAGCCTGGACAATCAACTCCTCAATAACACCAAGGTTTTCCGTAATAATGTAGTTGCCGACTGCGTTGCCAAGATTTCTCGTCAGGGTGGTGGACTGTGTGGTTACAGCTTCACGCGCCGTCGTTGATTGTTCATGTACCGTATAGGATGTAAACAGAAAAACCGAGATCGCTACTACAACGGCGCTGAGCAGAATCAACTGGCTATACAGACGACGATAAAACGGGGTTTTATGCCTTTGTGATTTAACGGTGATTGCTTGTGTTGCATCCATTTACTGATCACCGCCCTCAATCTGGTATTTATCCAGGTGCAGCGATTCCAATGGTGCGTAGTCCTTGTCGTAGTTCGCCATGACAGGCTTGCTGAACTGCACCCTGTCAAGATACTCCTGTGGCTTGCCTCTCGTCACCCATGTTGTTATCAACTTCACAAAATTTTTTCTCACATGTTCGGGAATACGCGGGTGCACGGCAACCGGATGGGAGGCAACTGCCGGTATCCTGAACAATACCCTGAGCCGTGCCTGTAGACCCGCAGGCTGCCGGGATAACGTTGTATTCACACCGCCACCGGCTTCACTGAAGCCGGTGGCCACGTGACGATAGACATTGTCATGGTTGCCAAGATAGCGCGGGGTAAAACTGATCTTTTCATGCTCTTGCAGGTAGGCCCGCAAATACAGGGAGGCTGCAAAGGCATTTGGTGATGGAAAATCTATTTGTTTGCCGTCAAGTTCCCTGATATCCCGGTAAGGACTGTTTTTGGGTACCACCACGAGTCCCTGCAGATTTGTGCTGCTGTCACGTATCAAGGGTATATAGCCCTGGGCACGCCGCGCCAGCACAAGATGATAGGGCGCCAGATAGGCAAAATCAGGCTGTCCCTGTTTCAGGTCATTGATGAATTCATTGAAATTATCGTAAATACGCAGTTGGTAAGTGATACCTGACTGTTTCGACAGTTCATCCAGCAAGGGACGCCAGCGCCGGTGCACGGTCAAAGGGGTATATTGCGGGACAACAGCAAACGTATAGACGGGATTTGCCGGAAACACATCACGTGCTTGTGCCACAGGAGACAGGCACAGACAGAGCACACCCAGCCACAGCCAGTGCCCTGGTAATCTCCTTCTCTTGGCATGACCAGTCATGGCTATGCCGCTGATCGAGCCTGGCAGGTATACATTACTGTCACCCGGTATTTATTGTTTTTTATTAATCTGATAAAGCCAGCATGGAAATATCATCATGCTATCTTGCACCACCCTACCGCAGATCAGGGGTGTATTACCATATAACTTATAATATTTTTCGACGTTGCCACCAGGCGCGGAGCAACAGGCCCGTCAACAACCAGGCAGCATAAATAAGTGGTTCACGGACATCCGCCTTGACCAGCCATATGAAGTGCATCACACCCCCCAGCCCGGCGAGATAGACCCACTGATGCAAACGCGTCCAGTTTCGACCGAGGCGACGCTGCCAGCCGCGGGTTGAAGTGACTGCCAATGGCAGCAGGATCAGCAGCGCTGCAAAACCCACCATAATGTACGGCCGCTTGCCGACATCAACGATGATTTCGTGCCACAGAAACTCCCTGTCAAGCCACAGGTAGATGAGAAAATGCAGACTGACATAGAAAAATGCGTACAGGCCAAGCATGCGCCGCAGGCGAACCCAGCCGGTCCAGCCAGTCAAACGACGCAGTGGGGTCATACTCAGGGTCAACAACAGCAAGCGCAGCGCCCAATCACCACTCCGGTGCAACAGTTCCTCAACCGGGTTGGGACCGAGTGCATCGGCATAAATCCGCCAACCAAGAAATGCAAGCGGCATCAGGCACAACAGGAAGACCGTCGGCTTGATGACGTAGCGCAGCCGTTGTTCACGAGTCATTATGAGAATCAGAAATGCTTGCGCAAGTCCATGCCACTGTACAACGAAGCGACCTCGTCGGCATAACCATTGAACATAAGGGTGGGTTTCTTTGGTGCAAAGAAAGATTTGCCGAGCACCCGTTCCCTTGCCTGGCTCCAGCGCGGATGGTCGACGTCTGGATTGACGTTGGCATAAAAACCATATTCATTCGGTGCAGAGCGGTTCCACGTTGTGGGTGGCTGTTGCTCGGTAAGGTGGATACCGACGATCGACTTGATGCTCTTGAAACCGTATTTCCACGGTACGATCAGGCGTAACGGCGCACCATTCTGGTTTGGCAGCACTTCACCGTACAGTCCGACCACAAGCATGGTCAGCGGGTGCATTGCCTCATCAATGCGCAGGCCTTCAACGTAGGGCCAATCGAGTACGCGGCGGCGCTGCCCCGGCATTTGTTTCGGGTCATACAGGGTTTCAAATGCGACATATTTTGCCTTCGAGGTCGGGGCATACTGCTTGAGTATGCTTGCCAGCGGGATGCCAACCCACGGCACGACCATCGACCAGGCCTCGACACAACGGAGGCGGTAGATGCGCTCTTCGAGCTGATGCGGCCTGATGATGTCTTCGAACTGGTAAGTGCCGGGCTTTTCAACTTCACCGTCGATGCGCACTGTCCACGGTGTGGTTTTGAAATCGCGGGCGAGAATCGCCGGACTGCGCTTGTCGGTGGCGAACTCGTAGAAATTGTTGTAACTGGCAATGTCCTCGAAGCTGTTCGGCTTCAGATCGGCGCTGTGCTGGCCCGGTACAACGTTCTCGAGTTTCCTGCCATGCCTGACCTGTGCCGCAGCATCACTGCCGAAAAATGCCCGGGCAGGTGCAGCAGCAAGACTGCCTGCAGCCAGGCCGGCGGCCTGTAGTATCCGGCGCCGTTGATGATAGATCTTCTCATCCGTGATCTCGGATGAACGTATCTCTCCTGGCTTGCGTATTTTAATCAGCATGATGCGTCCCTGGTTTGTTTTTGGGCTGTCACTACATTGTGACCACAGGCCAGGGGAAAAGTTTAGCTGATTTATCGTGGGGGTGAGGAGTCAGGGGTTTCCGCATCACGCCTCAAGCCTGACCCCTCACACCCCACAGGTATTTCTGGCTGCAAACTGGCGACTGACAGCTGCCAGCTAATCCACCCAGACACGGGCATTGCGGAACATCCTCAACCACGGCCCGTCCTCGCCCCACTCCTCGGGACGCCAGGAATACTGCAGGCTGCGGAATACGCGTTCCGGATGCGGCATCATGATGGTAAAGCGACCGTCCTGCGTGGTCACACCGGTAATTCCGTCCGGTGAGCCGTTCGGGTTATACGGGTAGGCCTGCGTGACTGCGCCGTAATTATCGACATAACGCATCGCGACCAGGCCGGCCTGTTCACACTGTTCGGGCGAGACACCGCGCATGAATTCAGCACGACCTTCACCATGGGCAACCGCGATCGGCAGGCGTGAACCCTGCATACCATCAAGAAACAGCGATGGCGAAGCGGCGATTTCCACTTGCACGAGGCGCGCCTCGAACTGTTCCGACTCGTTGCCGACGAACCGCGGCCACAGTTCAGCGCCCGGGATCAGATCGTGCAGCGATGCCATCATCTGGCAGCCGTTACACACACCAAGGCCGAAGCTGTCTTCGCGCGTGAAAAAGCGTTCAAACTCGTCCCGCGCCCTGTTGTTATACAGGATCGACCTCGCCCAGCCCTGACCGGCACCGAGCACATCGCCGTAGGAAAAACCACCACAGGCAACCAGGCCGGCAAAATCATCCAGCGAAGTATGACCGTTGATGATGTCGCTCATGTGCACATCCACGGCACTGAAACCGGCGCTATCAAAAGCGGCGGCCATCTCTATCTGGCCATTCACGCCCTGCTCGCGCAGGACTGCAACACGTGGCCGTGCGCCGCGAGTGATATACGGTGCGCAGATATCTTCCTGCGCATCGAAAGTCAGGATTGGCGACAGCCCCGGATCTTCTGTATCGAGCAGACGATCATATTCCTGCCGGGCACACGCCGGATTATCCCGCAGGCTCTGCATACACCAGGAGGTCTCCGACCAGGTCCGGTGCAGGTTGATACGCGTATCAGCAAATACTTCGGCGTGATCATCGGTAAACACGATACGATCATCGTCACGCAACTGCCCGACCACGTGGCTGCAACGACGCAGACCATAACCGTGCAACGTATCCAGCACCATGTCAGTATCGGTGTGGCGCACCTGGATCACAGCACCTAGTTCTTCACTGAACAGCGCCGCAAGCTTGTCATCACCGAGATCATCAAGTTGTACCGTGACGCCGGTGTGACCGGCAAAGGCCATTTCGCAGACCGTCGCCAGCAGGCCGCCGTCGGAACGATCGTGGTATGCCAGCAACATACCTTCGGTATTGAGCTGCTGTATGGCGGCAAACGCGTTCTTCAGCGTGACGGGGTCATCGACGTCCGGCGCATGATGGCCGACCTGCTTGTAAACCTGTGCCAGTGCCGAGCCGCCCAGCCGGTTATGGCCCTTGCCAAGGTCAATCAGGATCAGGTCGGTATCGCCACAATCAGTGTGCAGTTGCGGGGTCAGACTGGCCTGGCAATCAATCACCGGCGCAAATGCGGAGATGATCAGGGACAACGGTGCAGTCACACTATGGTCGATGCCACCCTCATGCCAGACCGTCTTCATCGACATCGAGTCCTTGCCAACCGGGATACAGATCCCCAGCTGCGGGCACAGCTCCATACCGACCGCCTGCACCATGTCGTACAGGCCGGCGTCCTCGCCCGGGTGCCCGGCCGGCGCCATCCAGTTGGCCGACAGCTTGATATCGGCAATGTTATCGATACGCGCCGCGGCAATGTTCATGATCGCTTCACCGATTGCCATGCGTGCCGAGGCCGCCGGGTGCACGAGTGCGATCGGTGTGCGCTCGCCCATCGACATGGCCTCACCGCTATTACTGTCAAAACCGTTGGCGGTCACCGCGCAATCGGCCACCGGCACCTGCCACGGCCCGACCATCTGGTCACGCACGACCATACCTGTCACGGTGCGATCACCAATCGTGATGAGGAAGGTTTTGTCGGCCACCGTCGGCAGCTTCAGCACGCGCTGTACTGCATCGGCGACGTCGACCGTCTGCGGATCAAAGTCGGCCTTGTGGAACGGATGATGCGAAACATCGCGCAGCATCTTCGGCGGCTTGCCCAGCAATACGTTCAGCGGCATATCAATCGGCGTGTTGTCAAAATAGGCATCGCCAACGATCAGGTCCTGCTCTTCTGTCACTTCACCGATCACGGCATAGATGCAACGCTCACGTTCGCACAGTGCCTTGAACTCATCAAGGCGCTCCGGTCCGACCACGAGCACATAACGTTCCTGTGCCTCGTTGCACCAGATCTCCATCGGTGACATCCCCGGCTCATCATTCGGCACGGTACGCAACTCAAACCGTCCACCGCGTGCGCTGTCATTGATGATCTCCGGCACGCCATTGGACAAACCACCGGCACCGATGTCATGAATGCTCAAAATCGGGTTGCTATCAGCCATCGCCGTACAGCGGTCAATCACTTCCTGGCAACGCCGCTGCATTTCCGGGTTGTGGCGTTGCACCGAGGCAAAGTCGAGGTCTTCGGCGCTTGTACCACTTGCCATCGACGAGGCAGCGCCGCCACCCAGGCCAATCAACATGGCCGGGCCACCAAGTACGATCACCTGCGAGCCAATCGGCAAATCACACTTTTCGACGTGTTCGGCCCGCATGTTGCCCAGGCCACCGGCCAGCATGATCGGCTTGTGGTACCCGCGCACTTCGTCACCGTGCGCACCGGGCACTTTTTCCTCGAAGGTGCGGAAGTAACCGCAGATATTCGGCCGGCCGAACTCGTTATTGAAACTGGCCGCACCGATTGGCCCCTCGAGCATAATGTCGAGTGCCGAGACAATCCGCTCCGGTTTGCCATGATCGGTTTCCCACGGTTGCTCGGCGCCCGGCAGACGCAGGTTCGATACGGAAAAACCACACATGCCGGCCTTGAACCGCGAGCCGCGCCCGGTCGCGCCTTCATCGCGGATCTCACCACCGGAGCCGGTCGCCGCACCAGGCTCGGGCGAGATCGCGGTCGGGTGATTATGCGTCTCGACCTTCATGATGATCGGCATCTCGCCGTATTCATGAATATACTCGCCGCTTTGCGGGTCCGGATAAAAACGGCTGGCCGACGTGCCCTGCATGACCGCGGCATTATCGCGGTAGGCCGACAACACGCCCTCCGGGTGGGTCTCGTGCGTGTTGCGGATCATCTTGAACAGCGTCCTGTCCTTCTGCTTGCCATCGATGATCCAGTCGGCATTGAAGATCTTGTGCCGGCAGTGCTCGGAGTTGGCCTGCGCAAACATCATAAGTTCGATGTCGTTCGGGTTACGACCCAGCGCGGTGAAATTCTCGACCAGGTAATCGATCTCATCGCCGGACAGTGCCAGCCCGAGCTCGGTATTGGCCTGCTCGAGTGCCGTGCGCCCACCACCAAGAATGTCGACACTGCGCAGCGGTGCCGGATCGGCAATGCGGAACAACGCTTCGGCCTCGTCCATGCTGCTGAACACGACCTCGACCATGCGATCATGGATGGCGGCGATCACGCTACGGCGTTCGTCGTCATCGAGCCGGCTGCCATCGCCCTTGCTGACATAAAACGCCCGGCCGCGCTCGATGCGCTGCACGGAGACAAGACCGCAGTTATGCGCGATATCGGTGGCCTTGCTTGACCATGGCGAGATTGTCCCGGGCCGCGGCACAACAAGGAACAACTCACCGGCCGGTGGCTCAGTGTGTACATCGGCCGGGTCAACGAGCAGGCGCGACAATATGTCGTGCCAGGCCTCGTCCAGTGCCGCCTCGAGTTGTACAAAGTGCATAAACTCGGCGTCTATCGCATCGAGTTGCGGAATGACTGCCTGAAGATCGGCAAGCAGTTTGTCTCGCCTGAAGGCAGAAAGAGCGGGTGCACCGCGCAGCTGGAGCATGTGAAAGACTCTTGAATCTATAGTGTAACAAGGCCGGTTATGGCCTCGCATGATACTGAATTCATGCCCTGCCCGCCAGCAAGCCCTGACCTGTTCAGGTCAGTTCACACTGGATCAGATCAGCTCACACCAATCCAGCCCCTCGTCCTGATCAGCCAGCCGCACCTCGTCAACATCGGCGCCAAGCGCCTCCGCAAGTGCCAGCCGGGCCAGCCAGGGCGTATTGTTCTTGTCACTCAGGTGCATTGCGACCAGGTGTTGCAGCGGCGATGTATCGAGTGCGTGCAACAGATCGGCAGCCTGGGCATTGCTCAGGTGCCCGAAGCGACCACCGACACGCGCCTTCAGTGAGGGCGGATAAGGCCCTTCGGCCAGCATCTCTGTGTCATGGTTACATTCGAGCAACAATGCATCGCAGGCAGCAAGCATGTCGGTTATATGCGCGGTGATCGAACCCGTGTCCGTCAGTACACCGAGCCTGTGCCGTCCATCGCTGAAAACAAACTGCACCGGTTCCTGCGCATCATGCGGTACCGGGTACGGCTGGCATTCAAGCCCCTCAATGCTGAACACAGCATGTGAATCAATACAGTGCTGCTGTGGCAAGGCGCCGGTATTGGCGCGATGCGCCGTGCCATGAGTCAGGTAAACGGGAAGCTTGAAGCGCCGCGCCAGTGGCCCGACCCCCCCGATATGGTCACCGTGTTCATGTGTGACGATAATGGCGCTGACATCCTCCGCCTCGAGCCCGAGACGGGCCAGGCGGCGCTGCGTTTCGGCAACAGAAAACCCGCAGTCCAGAAGGACGCGGGTTGTTCCGGACTCGATCAGGGTCGCGTTACCGCGACTGCCACTGCCGAGCGAGGCAAACCGCATCACTGCGGTGTTATTTCAGCTGTTCGTGCAACAGGGTCAGGATACGGTAGGCCGTATCGGAGTTCTCACGCTCGCCCTGTTCATTCAGCACCGTCACCGTGGTTTCGTCGCCGCTTTCAACCAGGTTGACGAGATAGGTGTTCTTGTCGTCCACCTCATCATCATCGCTGAACAGGTTAAAGGTCAGCTTGTCGAGAATGCCCGATTCTTTCTTCTTGTTACTGTCCTTGAGTGGATCGATGTAACGCACGTAGTACACGCCACGGGAACGGTCACGATCCTCGACGGTAAAGCCGACCCGGTCCAGGGCCAGTCCGGTACGGCGCCAGGCACGGGCAAAGCCTTCCTTGACAGTGAGCGAGGCGATGCCGTCACCACTACGCACCAGCTGGGCGCGCTCGACGCGGCTGGCCTGGCGTGCAAACAGGGTACGTGACTTGTTCTCCTCGACACCGAAGAACACGGTGATGCGACGCAGCATCTCGACCTCGAGTTCCGGGTCAGACTCACGCGGCTTCCAGATCGTGCCCGAGCCGGTGGACTCATTGACGACTTCCTCGGCACCGCGGTGTGTCAGGAAAAGCTCGGTCGTACCCGGTTCGACACCGCGCTCGAGGCGAACACGGAACTTGTCGCGGGTCGCGGCGGAGTACAGGGAATCAAACGTGCTGCGAAAGAAATTGGTAATAAAATCCGACTTGATATCGGCACGGTTTTCCGCCCAGTCGGTTTCGAGGATACCGATACGCGGGTCTTCGCGCTTGATCAGGAAACCGTTTTGCAACCAGAACTCGCGTACCTTCGGCCATACCGCCTGCGGTGAACCCTTGATCACGAGCCAGCGCGTACCATCGTCGCGCTGTACGCTGATATCCGGTTGTTCCGGGAGCACCGCGGTCGAGCTGGCACGACGCGGGGCGCTACGCTCGGCAGTGTAATCCGACAACGAGGCCGCACCACCTGTCGGGGCAATATCGGGTATCACGAGGCCTTCATCAATCGACGAGTTGATCAGGTCCGGTGGCAGTTCAAGCTGGTTTTCAGCTTTGGCCTTTTTGTAATCAACTTTCTTTTCATCAGGAAGGTATTCTTTTTTCCAGTCGGTGACAGTGCCGCAACCAGACAGCATGACAGCGAACAGCGCAACAGAAAGCACCTTGTACATCTTGATCACCCCGGTTCTCCTCAAAAACATCAGTCCAGCACAGCCGCGCGTTGCAGTGCAGCGCGGACCTGTGCATGGTATTGCCCGGACAACGGTGTCAGGGGGAGCCGGATACCGGACGGGATCAGTCCCATCTCGGCCAGTGCCCACTTCACCGGAATCGGATTGGCTTCTACAAACAAGTCACTGTGCAAGGCCTCAAGCGACGCGTTCAATTCACGCGCCCGTTCGGCATCACCCGCCAGTGCCGCGGCACACATCTCGTGCATGGCGCGCGGCGCAACATTGGCTGTCACGGAGATATCGCCGCGTGCGCCCAGCAGCATACATTCGGTCGCGGTGGCGTCATCGCCGCTGTACAGGTCGAGTTTATCACCACAGCGCCCGATAATCTCGCGCGCGCGCTCCAGATTGCCGGTGGCCTCCTTGATGCCGATAATATTCGGGATCGCGGCGAGCCGTTCGACCGTCTCCGGCAGCATATCGACCGCGGTCCGGCCCGGTACATTATAAAGTATCTGCGGCACCGGTACGGCCTCGGCAACCGCCTTGAAATGCAGGTACAGGCCTTCCTGGGTCGGCTTGTTGTAATACGGCGTCACCAGCAGGCAGGCATCGGCGCCTACCTCCATCGCGCAACGGGTCAGCTCAATGGCCTCGGTGGTCGAATTGGCCCCCGTCCCGGCAATCACCGGAACCCGTCCGGCAGCATGCTCCACGACCAGGCGGATGACGTGACAATGCTCCTCGTGATCGAGCGTTGCCGACTCACCCGTGGTGCCGACCGCGATAATCGCTTCAGTACCGTTTTCCACGTGGAAATCGACCAGTTTGCGCAGGCTGACCTCATCCAGTGCACCATCGCCGTGCATCGGTGTAACAAGGGCGACCATACTGCCGTGAAACATGCGTGAAATCTCCGAAAAACCCTGAAATCCAGACAGGTAAAAGGCGCATGTTACTTTGGCCGCAGACCGAACACAAGCACGAGCGAAGCGAATAAATGCAGGCTATATCTGCATTTATAGTTTCGTGGTGTCAAACACCTCACGATGAAGTTAAATAGGTCTACCTTCAGGAACATGAGTCCGCAAAGATGGCCGACAATCCCAGATCCGTGCGTGAAATCCGTATCAACCCGGTACTGCCCAGTGAATCGGTACTCGTTGCCACCGCCCGCGGCATGCGCCCGCGCAAGGCCGAGGAGAAAATCGAGCGCAATACCGCCAGCCATGTCGA
>JASFME010000016.1:0-19108 GCA_050117725.1 Granulosicoccaceae bacterium
AAGCAGAAGCTCATTGGTCTTGATGTACCTGAAGGGACGACCCTGATCGAGGCGGTTAACACGTCAGGTATTCTCGATGAATTCCCGGAAATCGATGTTGATCATGCGAAGTTGGGTATCTTCAGCAAGGTGAAAAAAGCGGACACGGTGTTGCGGGAAGGTGACCGCGTTGAGATCTACCGTCCCCTCATCGCTGATCCGAAAGAGGTGCGCAAACGGCGTGCGGCGCAGGGCAAACGTATGAAGAAAGGCGGGGGTGACGCGGAAGCCGGGCAGAAGCCGTCTGCAGAACCGGTGGAAAAAGATGCCGGCCAGGGATAGTCAGGAAAAGGGCGCTGTTACTCTTCGTCACTGAATTTGTCGAAGGTCACAGTGTCGACGACACGCCGGACAATTCCTTTATCTTCCTTATCTTTGAGCGGTACTTCAATAATCTCGGATTTTTTCGCCACGCTCTCATCGGTGGGCTGTGGACGCAGATCGCCCTCAATCCGGTTCAGCTTGTTGTTGTCAAAATACAATGATATACGCTTGTTTTCGCTCGGGGCACTGCCGCTGCGGTGCTGGCGGTAGATATATTCCCAGCGGTGCTGGTTAAACGTGTCCACGATCATCGGTGAGCCCATGATGAATCGTACCTGACGCTTTTCCATGCCGGGGCGTAACTGGTCGATGTCGGCCTGGTCGATAATATTGCCCTGCTGGATATCAATTTTGTGCACGACGCCATCAAACGGCACCCATGAACAGCCAGCAACAAGCCCGCCAAGTAGAACAAGAATGAGAATCTTTTGCATTTGCGTAAACATAAAGGTATTGTCGCATCGAACGTACCGAAATGGAATCCACTTGGTCGCATTGATGGGGGATAAAGGTGGATAACACTGATCTCAAAAAAGCCGGACTGAAGATCACGCTGCCTCGCGTGAAGATTCTCTCTATTCTTGAAAGTGCCGACAGCCGCCACCTGAGTGCTGAAGATGTGTATAAACTTCTGCTGGAAAGTGGTGAGGAAATCGGACTGGCCACCGTGTATCGCGTCCTGACCCAGTTCGAATCGGCGGGTCTGGTGACACGACACCATTTCGAGGGCGGGCACTCGGTATTCGAACTCAGTGCCGGTGAACACCATGACCATATCGTCTGCGTGAAATGCGGCAAGGTCGAAGAGTTTTACGATGAACTGATCGAGCAGCGCCAGCACGCGATTGCCGAGCAGCACGGCTTCGAAATGACCGATCATTGCCTGTATATCTACGGGATCTGCGAGAACTGCCGCCAGACATAGCGGATTGACGAAGCATGATTGATGAATTCGGCATCACTCATCGGTTCGTAACCAGCAGTCGGCAATACTATATCAAGCGCTCTTTTTTGCCATACCGAGCATCTCGCGCGCATGGGCGAGGGTCTGTTCGGTAATCTTCACACCGCCCAGCATGCGGGCAATTTCCTCGGTACGCGCCTCGTCGTCCAGTAGCCGCAATGTGGTACGGGTTTGCCCGCTTTCTACCTGTTTGTTTACATTCAGATGGTGATTGGCCTGTGCGGCGACCTGTGGCAGATGCGTGACACACAGAACCTGTCGATTTTCCGCCAGCGCGTGTAACTCGCGGCCGACAATCTCGGCGACGCCACCGCCAATACCGACATCAACTTCATCGAACACCAGCACCGGGATACCGGTCGTATGTGCGGCGGCAACCTGGATGGCGAGGCTGATCCGCGACAGCTCGCCGCCCGAGGCCACTTTGGTTAGTGGTTTCGCGGGTTGCCCGGGATTGGCGCTGACCAGGAACTCGATGCGTTCCATGCCGTGTTCGTGCCAGGCTCCGGTCTGCCGCGCGTGTAACGCAATATCAAACTCTCCACCAGGCATACCGAGTTCCTGCATATGTTTGCTGATGGTGTCCGCCAGTCTGGTGGCCGCCTTTTTGCGTGAGGCAGTCAGTTTGCTGGCGGCTTTTTCATAATCCGCGGCGAGTGTGTCAATGCGTGCCTGCAGTGCCTCAAGATGGCTGTCGGCATTGTCGAGCGCATCGAGTTCCTGTTGCAGTTGTTCGAGCAGGTCGGGCAGTTCGTCCGGTTCGCAATGATGTTTACGCGCCGTGTCGAGTAGCGCACCGAGTCTGGCCTCAACGGTTTCCAGCCGTCCCGGTTCGGCATCGAGGCTGTCCTGGTAATGGCGCAGGCTTTTTACGACATCGTCGATATTGGCCAGTGCCTCATCGAGACTGCCGGCCTGCTCGGCGATTGACTCGTCAACTGTGGCGAGTTCGCGCAGCGAGTGGCTGGCCCGCCCCAGCATGCTGTTGACGTTATTGAGTTCGTCGCCGTCCAGGGTAGTAATGACGCTTTGCGTGGTCTCCTGCAGGCGGCTCAGATTGGCGAGCCGGCCATGTTCCTGATCGAGTTCGTGGTATTCATTTCCCTGCGGGGCGAGGGCCTCGAGTTCATTGACCTGGTAACGCAGAAAATCGAGTCGTGCTGCGCGGTCACTGGCGGCGGTCAACAGGTGGTCATATTCCTGTTTCGCGTCATGCCAGGCGCGCCAGGCCTGTGCGACTGCTTTGCAGAGCTTGTCGTGCGCCGCGTAACTGTCGAGCAGTGTGCCCTGCATGCCCGGGCGCATGAGTGACTGGTGCTCGTGCTGGCCATGGATATCGACGAGCGTTTCACCAAACTCACGCATGGCCTGCATGGTCACGGGGCTGCCATTGATGAAGCCCCTTGAGCGGCCCTCGGTAGAAATGATGCGGCGCACGAGGCAGTCGTCATCACTGTCGAGTTCGTTCTCGAACAGCCAGTTCTGCGCTGCCGGGTTGTCATGCAGGTCGAAACTGGCGCTGATCTCGGCACGCTTGCAGCCATGCCGCACACTTTCACTGTCGGCGCGATCGCCAAGGACAAAGCCCAGCGCATCGATCAGGATCGATTTGCCGGCGCCGGTTTCGCCGGTCAGCGCGGTCATGCCGCCATCGAGTGTCAGTTCAACCCGGTCGACAATCGCAAGATCCCGAATGACGATATGACTTAGCATTTTTCGTTCATGTTGTTCACAGGCGGTGCGCCCAGTGCAGTTTGGCACGCAGGATTTCGTAATAACTGTAATCGGCCGGATGGATCAGATGTACCGGTGTCGGGTGTTTGTGAATGCGTACGCCGTCGCCAACATCCAGATCGAGGCTGAACTGGCCGTCGCAGGTCGCCTGGACCGCGCTCTGGTCGTGGTCCGAGACACGGATCTCGATTTCGCTGTCACCATCGACGACAATCGGTCGCTGGCTCATTGTGTGCGGGCAAATCGGCACAAGCACAAGGGCATCGAGGGTCGGGTGCAGGATCGGGCCGCCGCCGGACAACGCATAGGCGGTTGATCCGGTCGGGGTAGACACGATCAGACCATCGGCACGCTGGGTATTGACGTACTTGCCATTAATATAGACGTCGAGTTCAATCATACGGGCGACATTTTGCTTGTGTACAACAATGTCATTGAAGGCGAGACTGTGTGTGATACCACCACTCTCTGATTCAAAGCTGCCGTTAATCAAAAAGCGCTGCTCGCTGACATAGTCGCCATCGAGGATCTCGCCCAGTCGGCCGCGCATGCGGTCGAGCAGGATATCGGTGAGAAAGCCGAGTCGGCCCAGATTGACGCCGAGCAGGGGCACGCGGGTATCGACAAGGGTGCGGGCGGCATTGAGAAAAGTACCGTCGCCGCCAACAACAATGACGAGATCACTCTGCTCGCCAAGCGAGGTCCGATCTGCCGCCTCCAGACCGTCGGCACCGATAATGGCGGCGGTATCGGCGTCGATCAGGCCGCGGCAGCCGCGTTCCGTGAGAAACTCATGCAGGGCATGGATCGCATCTGCGACACTGGGGTCGTTGAACTTGCCTATGATCCCGATTGTATTGAAGTTTGTGTTATTCGCTGCGGCCATGCCGGCTCCAGTTACGACTTATGTTGTTGTTTTGGGCACAGGCAACACTAGCATGTTGCACGAATTGCAGCCAAGCAGCCGGTTTTTCCGTTATAGTTGACAGCGTAAATCCGGCACTTAAATAATACGCATATCAGAGCAATAGTATACCGCGATGTCGAACCAGGAAATGCCCAATGAACGTGCCCGCTTGTTGCTGAGCACACTCATCCAGCGCTACGTCGATGATGGCCGGCCGGTTGGCTCGACTACGCTGGCCCGTGAGGCGGGTCTGGAACTCAGCCCGGCGACGATCCGCAATATCATGGCGGACCTGGAAAACCTCGGCCTGGTGGTATCTCCGCATACCTCGGCCGGCCGTATCCCGACCGTGAAAGGTTACCGGCTGTTTGTCGATACCCTGCTGACGGCCAACTCTTCCCTGACCTCGGCTACCAACCTCGAAGTCGATGCGCTTATGCAACAACTGCGCAGTGGTGAAGGCGGCCAGGAGCTGGTCAGCAGCGTGTCAGACATGCTCTCGGGCATGACCAATATGGCCGGGCTTGTGACCCTGCCCAAACACGAGGTGCATGCCTGGCGCCATATCGAATTCCTGCCGTTGTCGGACAAAAAGGTGCTGTCGATCATGGTGCTCAACGACCGGGAGGTGCAGAACCGGGTGCTCGACACAGCTCGTCCCTACAGCCCTGCGGAACTGCAGCAGGCCGCCAACTACCTGAACCAGGCATTTGCCGGCAAGAGCCTCGGCGAGGTGCGCCGCACCTTGTTGCGGGAGATGCGTGAGGCCAAGGAGCATATGGACAAGATGATGCTCGATGCACTGGAAATCGCCGGGCGGGTCTGTGAAGGCGACCCGGACGAAGATTTTGTCATGGCCGGCCAGACCAAGCTCATGAACTTTGCCGAATTGTCGAATGTCGAGAAGCTGCGCGAACTGTTTGATGCCTTCGGCGAGAAACGTGACATCCTGCACCTCCTCGACCAGTGTCAGCAGGCGCAGGGCGTGCAGATCTTTATCGGCGAGGAATCGGGCTACAAGCCACTGGATGAATGCAGTATGGTGGCCTCGCCGTATCGCGTCGAAGGCGAGGTGGTCGGCGTGCTCGGCGTGATTGGCCCGACCCGCATGGCCTACGATCGGGTTATCCCGATTGTCGATATTACCGCCCGGTTGCTGGGTTCGGTCTTGAACACACGCCACTAAGCCCTTACATAAACCGGAGTTTCAACCCGATTACAATTGCGGCTGGCTGCATGCCGGTCGTGTTTGCTGCATTTTGGAGAAAAACGCATGTCAGAAGAGCAAAACCCGCAGGAGATGGCCAACGAGGCCGAAGCCGCGCAAGCACAGGCGGATACCGGGAGCGACGTCAGCGAGACTGAAACCGGGACACCACAGGCAGAGGCAGGCGAAGACCTGCCGGCACTGCTCGAAGATGCCCGCGCCAAGGCCGATGAACACTGGAACCAGCTGCTACGTACCCAGGCCGAGCTGGAAAACGTGCGCCGCCGTGCCGAACGTGATGTGCAAAATGCTCACAAATACGGCCTGGAGAAGTTTGCCAGCGAACTGCTGCCGGTGCTCGACAGCATGGAAATGGGCCTGGCGGCCATCGGCGGCATCGACAGCGCCGACGAGACCACGGCGAATCTGATCGAGGGCATGGAGCTGACCCTGAAGATGTTCCGCGATGCGGTCGCCAGGTTCGGCATCACGAGCCTCGACCCGGTGGGCGAGGCCTTTAACCCGGAGTTCCACCAGGCCATGAGCATGGTGGAAAGCGCCGATGCGGCGCCGAATACCGTGCTGGATGTCATGCAGAAGGGCTATCTGCTCAATGAGCGCCTGATCCGCCCGGCCATGGTGGTGGTGGCAAAAGCGTCGGCAGGGCAGGAATAGGCCCTGAAAATCGGTCGACGGTGTTGAAACACTGGTGGCCGTCCCCATATGCACTTACATAGCTGAATAAATGAACCTTTCGGGCTGATTGCCCGGGAATTTTAGGAGAGACAGAAATGGGCAAGATCATCGGAATCGACCTTGGTACGACGAACTCCTGTGTCGCCGTTATGGAAGGCAAGGAAGCGCGTGTTATTGAAAACGCCGAAGGTGACCGCACCACACCTTCTATTGTGGCATTTGCCGACGATAACGAGGTACTGGTCGGCCAGTCGGCCAAGCGCCAGGCCGTGACCAACCCGACCAACACGCTGTACGCGGTCAAGCGCCTGATCGGTCGCAAGTTCGAAGACGCCGAAGTACAGAAAGATATCTCGATGGTACCTTTCAAGATCCTCAAGGCCGATAACGGCGATGCCTGGGTCGAGGCACAGGGCACGAAGATGGCACCACCGGAAGTCTCCGCCCGTGTCCTCATGAAGATGAAAAAGACCGCCGAAGATTACCTCGGCGAAGAAGTCACCGAAGCCGTGATCACGGTGCCGGCCTACTTTAACGATTCCCAGCGCCAGGCCACGAAGGACGCCGGCAAGATCGCCGGTCTCGATGTCAAGCGCATCATCAACGAGCCGACTGCCGCGGCGCTGGCTTACGGTATGGACAAGAAGCGCGGTGACGCGAAGATTGCTGTGTATGACCTCGGTGGCGGTACCTTTGATATCTCGATTATCGAGATTGCCGACATTGATGGCGAACACCAGATTGAAGTGCTGTCGACCAACGGTGACACCTTCCTCGGTGGTGAAGATTTTGACATGCGCCTGATCGAATACCTCGTTGACGAGTTCAAGAAAGATTCAGGCATGGATCTGAAGGGTGATCCGCTGGCGATGCAGCGTCTCAAGGAGGCCGCGGAAAAGGCCAAGATCGAGCTGTCTTCCTCTCAGCAGACCGACGTGAACCTGCCGTACATCACGGCCGATGCGAGCGGTCCGAAACACATGAACGTCAAGGTGACCCGCGCCAAGCTCGAGTCACTGGTCGAAGACCTGATTTCACGCTCTATCGAGCCGTGCAAGGTCGCACTCAAGGATGCCGGTCTGTCAGGCTCCGAGATTGATGACGTGATTCTCGTCGGTGGCCAGACCCGTATGCCGAAGGTACAGGATGCAGTGAAGGAATTTTTCGGCAAGGACCCGCGCAAGGACGTTAACCCGGATGAGGCCGTTGCAATCGGTGCCTCTATCCAGGGTGGTGTACTTGGTGGTGAAGTTAAGGATGTTCTGTTGCTTGACGTTACGCCGCTGTCGCTCGGTATTGAAACCATGGGCGGTGTCATGACCAAGCTCATCGAGAAGAACACCACGATCCCGACCAAGGCCTCGCAGGTGTTCTCGACTGCCGACGATAACCAGACTGCGGTGACCGTGCATGTCCTGCAGGGTGAGCGCGAACAGGCCGTGGCCAACAAGTCACTGGGTCGTTTCGACCTTGCGGACATTCCACCGGCACCGCGCGGTATGCCACAGATTGAAGTGTCCTTCGATATCGATGCCAACGGTATCATGAACGTGTCTGCGAAGGACAAGGCGACAGGCAAGGAACAGTCGATTGTCATCAAGGCCTCGAGCGGTCTGTCGGATGATGAGATCGAACGCATGGTCAAGGATGCGGAGGCGCATGCCGATGAAGACAAGAAGTTCCACGAACTGGTCACGGTCCGTAACACGGCAGACCAGATGATTCATGCCGTGAAGAAGTCGATGGAAGATCTTGCTGACCAGATGGAAGCAGGTGAAAAGGAAAATATCGAAGTGGCTATCAAGGAACTGGAAGAAGTCATGCAGGGCGACGACAAGGATGCCATCGAAGCGAAGACCAAGGCATTGACCGAAGCCTCGGAAAAACTGGTCGAACGCGCCTATGCGCAGCAGGCCGAGCAGGGTGCTGCCGAGGCTGCAGCCGGCAACCCGGGTACGGATGCCAACGCTGCGGGTGATGATGTCGTTGATGCCGAGTTCGAGGAAGTCGACGACAAGAAATAACTTGAGCGAAACATTTTTGCTCTCAGGTGACAAGAGCCGTACTCATTTGGGGTTGCGGCTCTTGTCATGTCTGGCCAGGATGGTCTGAACAATAACGGGTAATGTAGCAAGACTATGGCAAAGCGCGACTATTACGAAGTACTGGGTGTAGAGAAGAATGCCAGCGATGCCGATCTGAAAAAGGCCTATCGCCGCCTGGCTATGAAGTACCACCCGGATCGTAATCCGGATGACAAGGAAGCCGAGGGAAAATTCAAGGAGGCCAAAGAGGCGTACGAAATCCTTGCCGATGCCCAGAAGCGTGCCGCCTATGACCAGTTCGGCCATGCCGGTGTGGACGCGTCGATGGGTGCCGGTGGTGGGCCGGGCGGCCCCGGCGGGGCCAGTTTCAGTGATATCTTCGGTGACATCTTTGGCGATATCTTTGGTGGCGCTGGGGGGGCCGCAGGTGGCCAGCGTGCCTATCGTGGCGCTGACCTGCGTTACAACCTTGCCCTGAGTCTTGAAGACGCCGTGCAAGGCACATCGGTCAAGATTCGTGTGCCGACTATGGTGCATTGCGATACTTGCGGTGGCTCCGGTGCAAAAAAGGGCAGTTCTCCTGAAGTCTGCAGTACCTGTGGCGGTCATGGCCAGGTCCGTATGCAGCAGGGTTTCTTCTCGGTACAGCAAACCTGCCCGGAGTGTCACGGCAGAGGCCAGACCATCAAGAATCCGTGCCCGGACTGTCATGGCCAGGGGCGTGTCCAGGAACAAAAGACCCTGTCGGTGAAAGTACCGGCCGGTGTTGATAATGGCGATCGCATTCGTCTTGCCGGCGAAGGCGAGGCCGGTGAAAGCGGCGGTCCTGCCGGTGATCTGTATGTGCAGATCGCGGTCAAGCCGCACAAGATCTTCGAGCGCGATGGCGACAACCTGTATTGTGATGTGCCGATCGATATCGTTACAGCGGCGCTGGGTGGAGAACTCGAGGTCCCGACGCTTTCCGGCCGGGTCAAACTCAAGGTTCCTGCCGGTGCGCAAACCGGCAAGATGTTCCGCCTGCGCGGCAAGGGCGTGAAATCGGTACGCAGTGGCGCACCCGGTGACTTGCTGTGCACCGTGGTCGTGGAAACCCCGGTTAACCTGAACGGCAAGCAGCAGGAAAAACTGCGCGAATTTGGCGATTCGCTCAAGGGTAATGGCAAGCACAGCCCGAAGACTGATTCCTGGCTGGATGGCGTGAAGAAATTCTTCGACGACATGAAATTCTGAATAAAGTTGGCAGTTATCAGTTGGCAGTCAGCAGCCAGCTGTTTTTTATTTTTTTTCTGCTAACTGACCACTGCGAACTGCCAACTTATCGGCAGACTTGATAGACTTGCCCCTATAAAAATTCTGAAGAAGGTTCGGGACAATGACGAGAATCGCGATAACCGGTGCCGCCGGCCGCATGGGACGTGCACTGATCGAGGCCGGGCAGGCCGCCGACGGTGTCGAGATGAGCGTTGCCATCGAGCGTAGCGGTTCGTCGGTAATTGGCAGTGATGCCGGTGAGGTTGCCGGTATCGGGGCACTGGGTGTCAGTATTGTCGATGACCTGAACAGCGTTGTTGATGACTTCGACGTCCTGATCGATTTCACCCGCCCTGAAGTGACTCTCGCCAATCTGGAAGTCTGTCGCACTCATGGCAAGCGTATTGTCATCGGTACGACCGGTTTTGACGAGGCCGGCAAGCAGGCGATCGCCGATGCTGCCAACGATATCGGTGTTGTGTTCGCGCCGAACATGAGTGTCGGCGTCAACCTGTGCTTCAAGTTGCTGGATCTCGCCGCCCGTGTCATGGGTAACGAGGTCGATATCGAGGTGATCGAGGCGCACCATCGTCACAAGGTCGATGCCCCTTCAGGGACTGCCTTGCGCATGGGCGAGGTGGTCGCCGCAGCGCTCGGCCGTGACCTGAATGACTGCGCCGTGTATGGCCGGGAGGGCCAGACCGGTGAGCGGGATCGTCAGGCTATCGGCTTCGAGACCATCCGGGCCGGCGATATTGTCGGTGAGCACACCGTCATGTTTGCCGACATCGGCGAGCGTGTTGAAATCACACACAAGGCCTCGAGCCGTATGACCTTTGCCAATGGCGCAGTGCGGGCCGCCGCCTGGCTGATGGCGAATGAAAAAGGCCAGTTCGATATGCAGGATGTACTCGGATTACGCTGAACGGTACTGTTTTAGTGGATTTGCTGTCGATAAATTCTTCCAAGTACTGCCCTGACCCGGTATAATGAAAACCCGGTTGGAACGGTCCGTTTCAACTAAACAAGACCAGTCAACAGCGCGGCGGGAGGTTCTAATAAAAGCCTCCCGCTTCGTATATCCACGTAACGGAGGAGTTGTGCGTCAACCGGCACTGCTAGCACTCGAAGATGGCAGCCTGTTTTATGGCGAGTCCATTGGTATTGAAGGTGAAACCACAGGTGAGGTGGTGTTCAACACTTCGATGACCGGTTACCAGGAAATTCTCACCGATCCCTCATACGCACGACAAATTGTTACCCTGACGGCCTCGCATATTGGCAACACCGGTACCAACAGTGAAGATGTTGAATCCAATGCCATCTATGCCAGCGGTTTCGTGATCCGTGATTTGCCCCTGTTGCACAGTAACTGGCGCGCTGAAATACCCCTTGACGAATACCTGCGCCGTAACAATGTGGTGGCGATTGCCGGTATCGATACACGCCGCCTGACCCGTATTCTGCGCAGCAAAGGGGCGCAAAACGGCTGTATCGTGGCCGGTGATAATATCGAGGAGGCTGCGGCGATTGCTGCGGCACAGGCCTGTGCCGGCCTGAAGGGCATGGACCTGGCGAAGGAAGTCACCACGGATGCGCCTTACACCTGGCAACAGAAAAGCTGGGAACTCGAAGCCGGTTACCCGGACGCCGATGACAAGGATGCGCAGTTCAACGTGATTGCCTATGACTTCGGTGTGAAGCACAACATCCTGCGTATGCTCGCCGACCGTGGCTGCAAACTGACCATTGTGCCGGCGCAGACCCCGGCCGCCGAGGTGCTGGCAATGAAGCCGGACGGTGTGTTCCTTTCCAACGGCCCGGGCGACCCGGAACCGTGTGATTATGCCATCAAGGCGATCGCTGAACTGCTCGATGCCAACATGCCCCTGTTTGGCATCTGTCTCGGCCACCAGTTGCTGTCCCTGGCCAGTGGCGCACAGACCGTGAAGATGAAGTTCGGCCATCACGGTGGTAACCACCCCGTCCAGGATCTCGACCAGGGTACGGTCATGATCACAAGCCAGAACCATGGTTTTGCCGTCGATGATCAGAATTTGCCGACGCAGCTGCGCGCCACGCATCGTTCACTGTTTGATGGTTCCTTACAGGGGATTGAACGCACCGACAGGCCCGCCTTCAGTTTCCAGGGGCACCCGGAAGCGAGCCCGGGGCCGCACGACGTCGCGCCGTTGTTTGATCATTTTATTGAACTGATGAAAACCCAACGCTGAGACGCAAAAACGCAGAGGTCGCAAAGAGAATAAAATGATTAACTACATTCTTTGCGTCCTTGGCGACTTTGCGTCTTTGCGTTAAGAGCCTTTATATATGCCAAAACGTACTGACATAAACAGCATTCTTATTATCGGCGCCGGCCCGATTGTGATTGGCCAGGCCTGTGAGTTTGACTATTCCGGTGCGCAGGCCTGCAAGGCGCTGCGCGAAGAGGGCTATCGCGTCATTCTCGTCAATTCGAACCCGGCGACGATCATGACCGACCCGGAAATGGCGGATGCAATTTATATAGAACCGATTCATTGGCAGACCGTCGAACGCATCATCGAGAAGGAACGCCCCGATGCATTGCTGCCGACCATGGGTGGCCAGACGGCATTGAACTGCGCACTCGACCTCGCCAGCAAGGGTGTACTGGAAAAATACGATGTCGAGATGATCGGTGCCTCGCGCGATGCTATCGACAAGGCCGAAGACCGCGACCGCTTCCGTCAGGCGATGAGAAAGATTGGCCTGGATATGCCACGTTCGGCGATCGCCCACAGCATGGAAGAAGCGCAACAGGTACAGGCGCAGATCGGTTTCCCGACGATTATTCGCCCGTCGTTTACCATGGGTGGCAGTGGCGGCGGTATTGCCTATAACAAGGACGAGTTCATCGAGATCTGCGAACGCGGCCTGGATCTGTCGCCGACCAACGAATTGCTGATTGAAGAATCGGCGTTGGGTTGGAAAGAATACGAAATGGAAGTGGTGCGGGATCGTAATGATAACTGCATCATTATCTGTTCGATTGAAAATCTTGACCCGATGGGTGTACATACCGGTGACTCGATCACGATCGCACCGGCCCTGACTCTGACCGACAAGGAATTCCAGATCATGCGTGACGCCTCGTTGGCGGTATTGCGTGAGATTGGAGTCGATACGGGTGGTTCCAACGTGCAGTTCGCGATCAACCCGGAAAATGGTCGCATGATCATCATCGAGATGAACCCGCGCGTATCGCGTTCATCGGCACTTGCCTCAAAGGCAACCGGTTTTCCTATTGCAAAGGTTGCGGCGAAACTTGCTGTTGGCTATACACTGGATGAACTGAAAAATGAAATTACCGGTGGTGCAACGCCGGCATCATTCGAGCCGAGTATCGACTATATCGTCACCAAGGTACCGCGGTTTACCTTTGAAAAATTCCCACAGGCCGATGATCGTCTGACCACGCAGATGAAATCGGTTGGCGAGGTCATGGCCATTGGCCGCACCTTCCAGGAGTCCATGCAGAAAGCCCTGCGTGGTCTCGAGATTGGTACCGACGGCCTGAATGAAATGATCGATCTCGCTGACGAGGAGGCACTCGATACCATCAAGCAGGAACTCGGTACGCCGAGGGCCAGTCGCCTGTGGTATGTCGCTGATGCCTTCCGTGCCGGTATGACACTCGAAGAAATCCATGCTGTATCGAAAATCGATCCGTGGTTCCTCGCGCAGATCGAGGACATTATTCGCACCGAGCAGACTATCAAGGGCAAATCGCTCGCCGATGTTGATGCCTTGTTGATGCGGCAGTTAAAGCGCAAGGGTTTTTCCGATTTGCGTCTGTCGAGCCTGATGAATGTGGCTGAAAATGATCTGCGCGCTCATCGTCATGCACTGGGTGTGCGCCCGGTCTACAAGCGTGTGGATACCTGTGCCGCCGAATTTGCGACAGATACAGCTTATCTGTACTCCACCTACGAGGAGGAGTGCGAGGCCGAGCCGAGTGACAATGAAAAGATAATGGTGCTTGGCGGTGGTCCGAACCGTATCGGTCAGGGTATCGAGTTTGATTACTGCTGCGTGCATGCGGCATTCTCGTTGCGTGATGCGGGTTATGAAACCATTATGGTCAACTGTAACCCGGAAACCGTTTCCACTGATTACGACACCTCGGATCGATTGTATTTCGAGCCACTGACGCTCGAGGATGTACTTGAGATCATCCACAAGGAAAACCCGAAGGGTGTCATTGTGCAGTATGGTGGTCAGACGCCACTGAAACTGGCGCGCCCGCTGGAAGCTGCCGATGCGCCGATTATCGGTACCACGCCGGATGCAATCGACCGTGCCGAAGACCGTGAACGCTTCCAGCAGATGGTCAACAAGCTGGGCCTGTTGCAGCCGCCGAATGCGACGGCACGTACCAGCGAAGAAGCGATTAAGCTGGCTGATGAAATCGGTTACCCGCTGGTGGTGCGGCCGTCTTATGTGCTTGGCGGACGAGCAATGGAAATCGTCTACAACCAGGACGAATTGAACCGCTACATGTCCGAGGCCGTGCAGGTGTCGAATGAATCACCGGTATTGCTGGATCGTTTCCTCAATAATGCCGTGGAACTGGATGTCGATGCCATCAGTGATGGCAAGAACGTGGTTATCGGTGGCATCATGGAACACATCGAACAGGCGGGAGTGCACTCTGGCGACTCGGCCTGTTCACTACCACCCTATACGCTGTCTGCGGAAATGACCGAAAAGGTGCGTGAACAGATCAAGGCCATGGCGCTGGAGCTTGGTGTTGTTGGTTTGATGAATACCCAGTTCGCCGTGCAGGATGATCAGTTGTATATCATCGAGGTTAACCCACGCGCCTCGCGTACGGTGCCCTTCGTCTCCAAGGCAACCGGACGACCGCTGGCAAAAATCGCGGCACGTTGCATGGTAGGTGAATCGCTCGTTGATCAGGGAGTGAAGGGAGAAATTGTGCCTAAGTACTTTTCGGTCAAGGAAGCCGTCTTCCCGTTCATCAAGTTCCCGGGCGTTGACCCCATCCTTGGGCCGGAAATGAAATCGACCGGTGAGGTCATGGGCGTTGGTCGTAGTTTCGGTGAGGCCTTTGGCAAGGCAACACTGGGCGCAGGTATCCGCCTGCCAGGTAGTGGTCGTGCCTTTATCAGTGTCCGCGATGTCGACAAACCGGCTGCGCTTGACGTTGCCAGGGACCTGGTGAAACTTGGCTTCAAGCTGATCGCCACAGATGGTACAGCGAAAATGCTTAACGAGGCTGGCTTGAAGTGTGAACATGTAAACAAGGTCGAGCAAGGTCGACCGCATATTGTCGATATGATTAAAAATGACCAGATTGCCCTGATTGTGAATACCACGGAAGGGCGCAAGGCGATTGCTGATTCCTACACGATTCGACGCGAGGCACTGCAGCACAAGGTCGCCTATACAACAACCCTTGCCGGTGCCCGGGCTATTTGCATGGCGCTCGATTATGAATGCCAGGGTGAAGTGAATCGTTTGCAGACATTGCATGAGGAGCTACGGGCATGAACAAGGTACCTTTGACAGTCGCTGGCGCGGAAAAACTGCGGGCCGAACTCAACAAGCTGAAGAATGAAGACCGTCCCCGCGTTATCAAGGCAATTGCGGAGGCGCGTGAACATGGTGACCTGAAGGAAAATGCCGAGTATCACGCGGCGCGTGAGCAGCAGAGTTTTATCGAGGGTCGTATTGCTGATATCGAGTCCAAGCTTTCGAATGCGCAGGTTATTGATGTAACCAGGCTGGATGCCGGTGGCAAGGTTGTGTTTGGCTCTACGGTGATTTTGCTGAACAGTGATACCGAAGAAGAAGTTACCTACAAGATCGTCGGTGAAGACGAGGCTGATATCAAGGCCAACATGATCTCGGTAACCTCGCCGATCGCGCGTGCACTGATTGGCAAGTCAGAAGGCGATATCGCAATTGTGCAGGCACCGGGCGGCGAAATTGAATACGAAATCCTCGAAGTCCAGTATATTTAAATCGATGATTGCGGAGTGATGAATGACGAATGTTTTTAATCATCAATCTGCATTCATAAATCATCAATACTAAAGTACCCCAAAAATGAGATTCTTTTTCGCCACTGAACGTCTGTTACTCACTCTATGGGTCGGCGGCATGTGGATCACCGGCTACATGGTGGCCCCGATCCTGTTTGCTGAACTCGAAGACCGGCAACTGGCCGGCATGCTCGCCGGGCACATGTTCACGGCGATGAGTTATATAGGTCTGGCCTGTGGTGGATTGTTGTTGCTGGGTGGCTTGTATCGAGCCGGTATCAGGCAATGGCGAACACTTGTCATTCTGCTCATGCTGAGCATCGTGATGACCGGCCAATTCGTGTTACAGCCAATGATGGCGGAACTGAAAACCGAGGGGCTGGTTGAAGGCGGTGTAGCAGCAGCCGAATTCGGCAAACTGCATGGCATATCCTCGATCCTGTTTCTGATTAACAGTCTGGCCGGACTGGTGCTGGTTGTGGCACAGCCAAAACAATAAGTCTTTTGACAGGATTTACTGGATTAACATGATTGTTTTTTTATATCCCGTAAATCCTGTCAAACAGGTTTTTTAAGGTTTGCCGGGATCGATACGCGGATTGTCATGGTTGCGACGGTAGACAGCGGCAATATTGCCAACCCGTTGAATACGCTCGGCCCGACACTGTTCGAGAATCTGTTCGAGCACGGCATCGCGTGTATCACGATCGCCCACGTTGATTCGCACCTTGAGCAACTCATGCCGGGTCAGTGCCTGGTCGATTTCATTCAACACATTGTCTGTCAGGCCATTGGCGCCGACTATCACCACTGGTTTAAGATGGTGGGCCTGAGCACGAAGGTTTCGAATTTGTTTATCCGTCAGAGAAGGCATAGTCATGTCCGGGCAAGATAAGCGGCCGCAGAGTATAGCGCCAGACGCGCCTGTAACCCAGCAAAAAGGTACCGGCGTGAAAGCCAGCCCGTTTAATACAGTCAAGCTGGAGCTGGCAATGCTGCTCGTCCTGGCAGTCGCCCTGATCCTGGTCGTGCCGACCACAGCACAGGGCATGTTGTGGTTGTCCGGCTACGCACTGCTCGCCGCATGCTGGCTGACCTGGAGGACACGGCGGGTCCTGCGCCGGCACAGCCGGGAGGGCGGGCATGGCGCGTAGCAAGAGCAGTGGCCGCTGGCTGCGGGAGCATTTTGACGACGAGTACGTGAAAAAGGCCCAGAAGGAGGGCTATCGTTCCCGCGCGGTCTACAAATTGCTCGAAATTCAGGACAAGGACCGCGTCTTGCGCCGCGGTATGACCGTTGTTGATCTCGGGGCGGCACCGGGCGGCTGGTCGCAGCTTGCGGCTGAACTCGTCGGTGACCAGGGCCGTGTGATAGCGCTGGATATTCTGCCAATGGATGCCTTGGCAGGAGTGATCTTCATTCAGGGAGATTTTCGCGAGGATGAGCCACTGCAGCAGCTCATGCAAGTGCTTGAGGGCAGGCCGGTAGACCTTGTAATGTCGGATATGGCCCCCAATATAAGTGGTACAAGGAGCGTCGATCAGCCGCGAGGCATGTATCTCGTTGAATTGGCAATAGATTTTTCTCATCAGGTGCTTCGCCCGGGCGGCGATCTGCTCATCAAGGTGTTCCAGGGTGAAGGATTCGATGAGACGCTCAAGGGGCTGCGGGCCGCGTTCGACAAGGTCGTCGTACGCAAACCAAAGGCCTCCCGCCCACGCTCCCGCGAGGTATACCTGCTCGGGCGTGGATATAAAGGCGGATAAACAACAAGGGTTTGGCCGTTTTGCCTTCGCGAGGCGAGCAGTTACACTCTCTTGTATATGACTAATGCCGGCGCACTGACCGGCCGAGGACAAGAGTCTTGAACGATATGGGTAAAAATCTGATTTTGTGGGTGATCATCGGCCTTGTACTGGTGTCGGTGTTCAGTAACTTCAGTCCGCCTCGTGGGGGTGCGACACCCATCACCTATTCACAGTTTTATCAGGATGTGCAAAACCAGCGCATTCAGAGTGTGGTCATACAGGACCAGGAGATTATTGGTGCCTACAGCAATGGCCAGGAATTTACGACCTATAGTCCGGAAACCGACAACAAGGCCCTGATCGGCGATCTGATGAAAAACGGCGTGATCGTTAACGCCAAGCCGCCGAAGGAGCCCTCGTTCCTGATGCAGTTGTTTATCTCCTCGTTCCCGATCCTGATCATTATCGCGGTGTGGATTTACTTCATGCGCCAGATGCAGGGCGGCGGCGGCGGCCGTGGCGCGATGTCGTTCGGCAAGAGCCGGGCGCGCATGCTCGGTGAAGATCAGGTCAAGGTAACCTTTACTGATGTTGCCGGCTGTGAAGAAGCCAAGGACGAGGTCTCTGAACTCGTCGAATTCCTGCGTGACCCGTCCAAGTTCCAGAAACTCGGCGGCAAGATCCCGCGCGGTGTGCTCATGGTCGGTTCACCGGGTACCGGTAAAACCCTGCTGGCCCGTGCGATTGCCGGTGAGGCCAAGGTACCGTTCTTCACCATTTCCGGTTCTGACTTCGTTGAAATGTTCGTTGGTGTCGGTGCCTCGCGTGTTCGTGACATGTTCGAACAGGCGAAGAAGCATGCACCATGCATTATCTTCATTGATGAAATCGATGCGGTCGGCCGTCACCGTGGCGCCGGTCTCGGCGGTGGCCATGATGAACGCGAACAGACCTTGAACCAGTTACTGGTAGAAATGGATGGTTTCGAGGGTAATGAAGGCGTGATCGTGATCGCTGCCACCAACCGTCCAGACGTACTCGACCCGGCCTTGTTGCGTCCAGGTCGTTTCGACCGCCAGGTGGTGGTACCCCTGCCGGACCTGCTGGGTCGTGACCAGATTTTGAAAGTCCATATGCGCAAGGTCCCGGTGTCCGATAATGTTGAGCCGAAGATCATCGCGCGTGGTACGCCTGGCTTCTCCGGCGCCGATCTCGCCAATCTTGTGAATGAAGCTGCGCTGTTTGCGGCGCGTGCCAACAAGCGCACCGTGGATATGGATGACTTCGAGCGCGCCAAGGACAAGATCATGATGGGTGCAGAACGTCGCTCGATGGTGATGAGTGACAGTGAGAAGAAACTCACGGCCTATCACGAAGCCGGACACGCGATTGTCGGCAGACTCGTGCCGGAACACGACCCGGTACACAAGGTGACGATTATCCCGCGTGGCCGTGCCCTCGGTGTGACCCTGTTCCTGCCGGAAGAAGATCGCTACAGTTTTAGCAAGACACGTCTGGAAAGCCAGATCTCCAGCCTGTTCGGCGGTCGTATTGCTGAAGAACTGGTCTTCGGCCCGGACGCGGTAACCACCGGCGCATCCAATGATATCCAGCGGGCCACCGAGATCGCCCGTAATATGGTGACCAGGTGGGGACTGTCCACGAAGCTTGGACCGTTGACCTACAGTGAGGAGGAAGGCGAAGTATTCCTTGGTCACCAGGTTACCAAGCATAAAGAAGTTTCTGATGAAACCTCGCACGCGATTGATGAAGAGATACGTCAGTTCATCGATCGTAACTACGAGCGGGCCGAAAAGATATTGAACGACAATATCACCAAGCTGCACATGATGGCAGATGCCTTGATCAAGTACGAGACGATTGATTCGGGTCAGATTAACGACATCATGGATGGCAAGGAGCCGCGCGAACCGGATGGCTGGTCAGATCGCTCAAGTGGCGGCGGTGATGCCACGTCGAGTGGTGCAGGGGTTTCCCCGGAAGCCAAGCCTGAAGGCCCACTGGGTGGTCCGGCGGGTGAACACTGATAGCCTGCGAAACTTCAAGGCCTCAACGCCCCGTGTAGCAAGCGGGGCGTTTTGTTTGAGCCTGTTGTAGATGCCCGTTACTATGCAACTTGAT
>JASFME010000017.1:0-19014 GCA_050117725.1 Granulosicoccaceae bacterium
CTATGGTACCTCGCGTCTGAATCGCGAAGCCGGTCCGACCTTTTCTTCAATCCACGTACCGACTTCCTGCCGACACTGTGAACACCCGCATTGCATGAAGGAGTGCCCGCCGGATGCCATCCACCGCGCACCCAATGGTGAAGTCTATATCGCGGAAAACTGCATCGGCTGTGGTAACTGCCAGCGCAACTGCCCTTACGGTGTTATCCAGATGGCCACCATCTCGAAAAAACGCCACGCAAATTTGTGGGGCTGGCTGCTCACAGGTGCCGGTATTGCTCCCGGTGGCAGCAACGCCAAGGCAGCGAAAAAAGATCCGGACGCGAAAAAGATGGCTGTCAAATGCGACATGTGCAAGGACATACCGGGCGGGGCATCCTGTGTTCGCGCCTGCCCTACTGGTGCAGCCATACGCGTTAACCCGTCCGAGTTCATGTCGGTTACCAACCTGAGTAATTACTAGGCCGGCCTTGTCAGGGATATCAATCATGCATCAGTCAGTACTGGTTTTTAACAGCTTCAAATATTTCAAGATCAGCATGCTCCTTATGTTGCTGAGCATTATTGTTTATGCCTTTCACAACCCTGTCGATGGCCCGAATGGTGGCACCTGGCTCGGTTACACTCTGGGCACGATTGGCGCCCTGTTGATCATATGGTTGATGTGGTTTGGTATTCGCAAACGCAGTTATAAATCCAATACAGGGCGTGTCGAAGGCTGGCTGTCTGCGCACATCTATCTTGGCACGGCACTGATTATCATCGCCACCCTTCATGCCGGCTTCCAGCTTGGCTGGAACCTGCACTCGCTTGCCTACGTGCTCATGCTGGTTGTTATTGCCAGTGGCATGTTCGGAGTATTTGCCTACCTGCGTTACCCGGAACTTATGACCGACAACCGTCGCGGCCGCACCATGACGATGATGCTCGGCGAGATGGCCGATCTGGATCGGGAATGCCGTGATGTCGCCGGGGAACTTAGCGATGAAATTAACCGTGCGATCCTGCACTCGAGCGAAAACACACGGATTGGTGGTTCAATGCGTCGCCAACTCTCCGGAAAAGATCCGAAGTGTGCAACAACGGCAGCATACCACCAGGTTGAACAATACGTGGAGAATGTCACCCCGGAGCAGGCCGAAGCGGCACGCCGTTTGCTGATCCTGCTGGGTAAAAAAGTTGAACTCGTGCAACGTGCGCGTCGTGATGTGCAATACAAGGCACTCATGGACTTCTGGCTGTACTTTCATATTCCACTTTCATTCGGGTTACTTGCTGCACTGGTGGCCCATATTGTTTCGGTCTTCTTTTACTGGTAGGCGATCATGCAGTGTAAAGTCAGCTTTATTACCCGCAAGACCAAAGGTGGAATAACTCACAAGGATGAGGTCCGTTCAGGTGATGTGCTACGGATTGGCCGAAGTACTGATAATGAAATTTACCTGTCAGATTTTCGTGCTTCCCTGCACCATGCCACCTTGCATGATCGTCAGGGCAACTACCATATCGAGGCCGAGGCCGGTGCCGACCTGCGGGTTAACGGGAGTGTTGCCCAGTCTGCCCGTCTGAAAATCGGCGATGTCATTGCGATTGGCCCCTACGACATCACCATCTGTGAATCCGACAGCGGTGAAGATCTGCAACTCAACATTGAACTGACCCGCCCTCTCGGCGATGACCTGCAACGCCTGCAGGAACGTTCCGTGACCACGCTGGCCGGCACCGGAATCAGCAAACGCCGCTGGTCCTGGGCATTGTTTGTTATTATCGCGGCGCTGTTCCTGATCGTACCGGTCACCGCGTTCTACGTGCAACCCCTGCAAGATGTTCTGTCCGACGGGCCTGTCACAGCTGACATTGCCTGGAAATCAGGCGACTACGCAGCGGCACACAAATTCTTTGGCACTGATTGCAAGACCTGTCACCAGGATGCATTTGTCACGGTCCGTGACAAGGCCTGTATCAGTTGCCATACACAAACTACCGCACACGCGGATCCTGCAAAGTTTGACCTGCCGGGCCTGAGCACGACGCGTTGCGCAAGCTGTCACAAGGAACACAACGGGGAACACGCGCTGGTACGTAAAGACGAGCAATTGTGCGGCGACTGCCATCGCGATCTCGATACCCACAGTGAAACCAAGTTAAAAAACGCCAGTGATTTCGGCCATCATCATGCTGAATTCAGTGCCACCCTGTTCCGCTACAGTGCGCAGGCACATAAATTCACCCCAGAGCGTGTCGCACTCGATGACAAACAGGCTCTGGTGGAAACCTCCAATCTGAAATTCAACCATGAAAAGCATCTTGACCCGGAAGGTATCGATTCACCTGACGCCCCGAATGGCAAGAAGGTCATGGCCTGTGCTGATTGTCACCGCCCTGAACCTGGTGGTCTTGGTATGCAGGCAATCAACATGGAACGGGATTGTGCCGAATGTCATCGCCTCGAGTTTGAACCGGACAACCCGCAGCGTGTCGTGCCACACGGCAACACCGAACAGGTGCTGTATACGCTGACCGAATACTACGGCAACCTTGCCCTGAAGGGAGGCTATGAAGATCCTCAGGCCCCGCGCGTGGTACGTAACCGTCGTCGTCCAGGCCAGAAACTGACCCGAACCGAACGCAGGCAGGCCTTCGACTGGGCGGCCAGCAAGGCGCTTGAAGTCGGCGCCGATTTGTTCGAAGGCCGGGTCTGCTCGACGTGCCACGACGTCACCCAATTGCGCGCTGACTACCCGCCACTGTGGGAGATTGCACCGGTCGAGATTGCAGATACCTGGCTGCCAAAGGCAACATTTGCCCACAAGAACCATGCAACCATGGAATGTGCTGACTGCCACGACGTCGCCAAATCAGAAGAAAGCAGTGATGTTCTGATCCCGGGTATCGAAAACTGTCGCCAGTGCCATGCCGGCACCGAATCCGTGACCAACCGCCTCGAGTCGACCTGCGTGGACTGTCACGGCTTCCATATTGCAGAGGGCCATGCCCTGGGCAACCGCGAAGGCATGGCTGCCAGTGAGAAAAGCGGTACCTCGCTGCGCATGGAAAAGAACCAGTAGTAATCAACGTTTTTAAGGGTGGGAAATCATCATGAACATACGTGCCATTTTTCCGAATAGCGCCTTGCTGGCCGTACTTCTTGCTCTCGCCGCCTGTGGTGGCGGTGGTGGCGGTGGTGACGGTACCTCACCGGGTGGCACAACGCCGGACTCTGGCTGCACCGGCCAGTGCGCCACCACGATGCCGGCAAACCTGACGACGGCCGATGTCGATCAAATTATTGCCCAGGCGGCAGAAGAAGCGGATGCGCGCGGTCTGAATGCAACCATCGCGGTCACTGATCGGGTCGGCAACGTACTGGGGGTGTACCGCATAGGTGCGGCGGCCACCTTTACTATTCGATCAGGCCTCGTGCCAATCACGACAAGTTCGGGGCTGGAAAATATCGCTGTTCTCGATACCACACAAGCGGCAATCGCCAAGGCAGTGACTGGCGCCTACCTCGCCTCGGAAGGCAATGCCTTCAGCTCACGCACCGCCAGCCATATCGTGCAGGAGCACTTCAGCCCGCATGAAACCGGGCAACCGGGCGGCCCCCTGTTCGGTGTGCAATTCAGCCAATTGCCCTGCAGTGACTTTGTGCAACAGGGTACGGCGGTTGGTATCGGCCCGCGTCGTTCGCCGCTCGGGCTGTCAGCTGATCCGGGCGGTTTCCCACTGTACAAGAACGGCCAACCGGTCGGTGGTATTGGCGTGATCGCGGATGGCCTGTACAGCCTCGATCTGGATATCCTCGATATCGATTCACCGAATCATGATGAGATCATCGCCCTGGCCGGCCAGTTCGGTTATGCACCACCCGCCGATCGCCAGGCCGATCGCATTACTGCCGATGGTCGCACCCTGCGTTACTCGGATGCTACTGCAGCGAACTTTCTTGCCGACCCGACGGCGGCCAGCATTGTGACGGCCCCGGGTGCCTATGTTGCCGATATAACCGGCGATTATTACCCTGGTGGCGGCGCGCGCGCCGGTACGACATTTGCTATGCCGAATTCCGGGATTGAACCGGCCGATGATGTCGACGCTGCACTGTACCCGGGACTCGACGCCTTTGTCCTGACTGATGGTAGTTCCAATAACCGTTATACCCCGACAGCAGGGGCTTCGAATGGGGGTGAGAACCTCACCGCGAATGAAGTCACCGAGATCGTGCGCGCTGCACTCGATGTTGCAAACCGTGCCCGCGCGCAGATCCGCCGTCCCACCGGCAGCCAGGCTCGTGTGTCCATATCGGTGGTCGGTCCGGACGGCGCCATCCTCGCCATCGCCCGGACCCGTGATGCGCCGATGTTCGGTACCGATGTATCACTGCAAAAGGCACGTACTGCGACCTTCTTTTCCAGCGATGATGCCGGCACAGAGCTGAGCGGTCTCGCCGACGCGAATGCGGCGGGCTATACCTCGTCGATTGCGCAGTACGTCACCGATGTGCGCGCCTTCGTCAATGACAATAATGCCCTGACCGGCACGCACGCCTTTGCCGACCGCTCGGGAGGTAACCTGTCACGCCCCTATTACCCGGACGGCAATACGCTTGGCCCCAACGGTCCGCTCAGCAAGCCCTATGGCGGCCGCGCGGTGATCACGAACAATGAGTGGAGCCCGTTCTCGACCGGCCTGCAACTCGACCTCGTCTTCAATGCGCTGGTAACACATCTGGTTACGGGTGCCGATGTGACTGATTGCACCGGCGCGACAGGTGGACGACTGGCCAACGGCATCCAGATCTTCCCGGGCTCGGTGCCGATTTATAAAAACGGCGTCCTTGTCGGCGGCATCGGCGTCTCCGGTGACGGTGTCGATCAGGACGACATGATTTCCTTCCTCGGCCTGTATAACGCGAGTATCACGCTGGGTGGGGACGGTATCGGTGATACTGTGGGTGAAATCGGAAATGCCCCGGTGTTGATACGCGCCGATCAGATCCCGACGTACGACCCTAGTGGCTTTACCCAGGCCTTGCGTTATATCCAGTGCCCGCAAAACCCGTTCCTGGGCAGCACAGAAGAAAACGTCTGCGACGGAAAATAACAATATGCGACAACCTAAACCTGCACGTTTGACACTGCTTGGACTGGCGCTGTGCAGCAGCCAGGCCGTGCATGCTGATACCGTAATTGCCGACAACGCGCCCCTGGGCTATGCAAACCTGTCCGAACAAATCGTTGTTGCGCAGCTTGATGATGCAGATAGCAGCAACACCTGGCCAGGCATTACTGGCGTCACGCGGGCCGATCCATTACTGCTCGCCGATGTCGACCGCCGCCGACCCGGTCCTGCCCGTGAACCGGAACGCCCGGAACCGACATACGAAGATCCGAACCGCAAGGGCGACCTGCGCCCGATTGCCGTACCGCACCCGAACCTGCCGCGCGAGTCGATCCCGATCCCGGATCGTTGGCGGATTGTCGAGGCCATCGGTGTCAATGAGCGCTGGTTTGACCCGTACAACCAGAACACGCTGAAGGCCGACCGGCCGATCTTCGGCGATGACTGGTTTTTCAACGTCAGTCTGATCTCGGACACGGTCTATGAGCCCCGCAAGTTCCCGACCCCGGTTGCACCACAAAGCAGCCGCAGTCCCGGCGCGCTGGATGTGTTCGGTGGCCGCAACCAGTCGGTATTTGTCGAAACCCTGATCGCGGGTTTCGTGCTGTACCAGGGCGACACGACTTTCCGCCCGCCGGATCACGAGTTCCGCCTGACCGCGGCCTACAGCTACAACCGCGTCAAGGTCGATGAAGATCGCGTGTTGAATATCAACCCGAATGCGGGTGCCGAGCGCACCGATACTTTCCTCGGTATCCAGGAACTGTTCTGGGACAAACATCTGCGCAATGTCTCGGAGCGTTATGACTTCGACAGTTTCCGCATCGGTATCCAGCCGTTCCAGGCGGATTTCCGCGGCTTCCTGTTCAACGACCAGCAGTTCGGCGTGCGCCTGTTCGGCAACCGCGACAACAACTTCTACCAGTACAACCTGGCCTGGTTCCGCCGCCTCGAGAAGGACATCAACAGTGGCCTGAACGATATCGGCGAGGACCTGCGCGAGGATGACGTGTTTATCGCGAACGTCTACAAGCAGGATTTCCCGGTGGTCGGCTATACCTCGCAGGCCACGGTGGTGCACAACCGCAACCGTGAGGACGAGCTGTATTTCGATAACAACGGCTTCCTGCAACGCCCCGCCCCGCTCGGCCAGGGCCGGCCGCGTGAATACGATGTCACTTATATCGGTTACAACGGCGATGGTCACCTCGGCCGCGTTAACCTGACCACCTCGTGGTATTACGCCACGGGCAAGGAAAACCGTAACATCTTCGTCAACGATGACACGACGATCGATGCGTTCTTCCTCGCTGCCGAGGCGTCGATGGATTTCGACTGGGTGCGCCTGCGCCTGTCCGGCCTGTACGCGAGTGGCGACAAGGAACCGTTCGATGACAAGTCACAGGGCTTTGACGCAATCTTTGAAAACCCGATCTTTGCCGGTGCCGACACGAGCTTCTGGATCCGCCAGCCGGTGCCGAATATCGGTGGCGGTGGCGTATCACTTTCCGCTCGCAACGGTGTCCTGAACTCGCTGCGCAGCTCGAAGGAACTCGGCCAGTCCAACTTCGTCAACCCGGGTACGACCCTGCTCGGCGCCGGTGCGGATTTTGATGTCACCCCGGAATGGCGCGTCTCGGTGAATGCCAACAAGCTTGGCTTCGCCAACACCTCATCACTCGAAGTACTGCGCCAACTGGGTAACATCGACAAGGATATAGGCTGGGACCTTTCAGTGGCCGGTATCTATCGGCCGTTATTCAGCCAGAACATTATCTTCCGCCTGTCCGGTGCCGTACTCGTGCCGGGTGATGGCTTTGAACAACTGTATGGCGACGAGAACTCTTACTCGATTCTCGCCAACCTGATCCTGACGTACTGAGGGAACACGCGTGCGAGGTATGAACAAACAACTCTTTTCCGGCTTGCTGTGGCTAATGGCCTCGACGGCCATCGCGTCGAGTGGCCACGCGCCACGCAACATCGAGTATGGCACGACACCCGATGCCCCGGCCCACCAGACCTGGGGTGAGGCTGACAGGAAATCGGCCGGCTGCGTCAGTTGCCATACCGACACCGATCGCAAGACCATGCATGCCAACCCGGCCGTCGTGCTCGGCTGTACCGACTGCCACGGGGGTGATGCCGGGATACACAAACCGGAGAACGCGAAAAACGGCGACGCTGCCTACCGTGCCATGCTGGACAAGGCGCACGTGCAGCCGCTGTATCCCGAACAGTGGAACTACCCGAGCAGTGCCAATCCGGAACTCAGTTACACCTTGCTCAACAAGGAAAGTCCCGAGTTTATACGCTTCGTCAACCCTGGCGATCTGCGTGTCGCGCGTGAAGCCTGTGGCGCCTGTCACTTGCCGATCATCCAGGCCAGTGAACGCAGCATCATGGCCACGGGTGCGATGTTATGGGGCGGTGCGGCGTACAATAACGGTATCCTGCCCTTCAAGCGCTATATCCTCGGTGAGGCCTATACGCGCGATGGTGAGCCGGCCTCGCTGGTCGGCCCGGTCAAACCGGATGATGATCTTGCCGCCAAGGGCGTAATCGCCCAGCTTTACCCGATGCCGACCTGGGAGACCATCCCGCCCGGCGATATCTTCCGTGTCTTCGAGCGTGGTGGCCGTAACATCACCAACCTGTTCCCGGAAACCGGCCTGCCAAACTCGCTCGGACGCATCCAGCAGCTCGAAGAACCGGGGCGCCCCGATATCAAGCAGTCCAACCGCGGTCCGGGCACCGGCCTGCGGATCGCCGTGCCCGTGATCAATATTCACAAAACCCGTCTGAACGACCCGTTTCTGTGGTTTCTCGGCACGAATAACGTGCCCGGTGACTTCCGCTCGTCGGGCTGTTCGTCGTGTCATGTCGTGTACGCCAATGATCGTGACCCGCGTCATTCCGGCCCTTACGCGCAATATGGCCACATGGGTAAAACCCAGACCGTTGACCCGACCATCCCGAAAGATGAGCCGGGTCATCCGCTCAAACATGAATTCTCACGCGCGATCCCGACCTCGCTGTGTATGAACTGCCACATGCACCAGCCGAACGTGTTCGTAAACAGCTACCTCGGTTACACAATGTGGGACTATGAAGCGGATGCGCCGCACATGTGGCCGGAGCAGCAACAATACCCGTCACATGCGGAAACCCGCCAGATCAATAAACACAACCCGGAAGAAGCGGCGATTCGCGGCAAGTGGAACGATCGCGAGTTCCTGAAGAAGGTCTGGGAACTGAACCCGAAGCTGAAAGACACACAATTCGCCGACTACCACGGCCATGGCTGGAACTTCCGTGCCATCTTCAAGCGTGACCGCAAGGGCAACATGCTCGATGCCGACGGCAATATCGTCGATGAAAACGACCCGGAGTGGGCGAAGAAGGCCGTGCTCATGTCCTCGATCCATCTCGACAAGGGCATGCACTGTGTTGACTGTCACTTCGCGCAGGATGCACACGGCAACGGCCACATCTACGGCGAAGTCGCACAGGCCGTCGAGATCGACTGTATTGACTGCCATGGCACTGCCGACGAGTACCCGACGCTGAAGACCTCGGGACCGGCAGCACCACCGGGCGGCAATGACCTGGCCCTGCTGCGCACGCCGACCGGCAAGAAGCGTTTCGAATGGCAGGGCGAGAAACTGATCCAGCGCTCCTCGTTGTGGCCGGATCGCGAGTGGGAAGTGTCACTGGTCAGGGACAACGTCAACCCGAACCACCCGACCTATAATGCGAAATCGGCGCGCGCCAAGCTCATGTCGAACGACCGGCAGAGTTTCGAGTGGGGACCCGGTGTGGCGCCGGAAGACCGCGCCCACAAGAACGAAGACATGCTGTGCTTTACCTGTCACAGCTCCTGGGCGACCAGCTGCGCCGGCTGCCATCTGCCAATCCAGGCCAACTGGAAGACCGAGCGCCACCACTATGAGGGCGGTGAAACGCGTAACTACGCCACCTACAACCCGCAGGTCGTACGCGACCAGATGTACCAGCTCGGCAAACATGGGCCCGCCAAGGGTGGCCGCATTGCGCCAGTGCGTTCATCCTCGGCACTGGTACTGTCATCGCGTAACATCAACCGCGAGCTGATCTATATCCAGCAGCCGCCAATCGCATCGAGTGGTTACAGTTCGCAGGCCTTTGCCCCCCACTTCCCGCACACGACGCGCAAGACCGAAACCAAGACATGTACCGATTGTCATTTGTCGGAGAGCAACGACAACAACGCCATCATGGCGCAGTTGCTGCTGCTCGGTACCAACTACGTCAACTTCGTCGGTTACTATGGCTGGTTCGGTACTGATGGCGAGATTGTCGGTCAGCGTGTCACCGAGTGGGATGAACCACAGGCCGTGATCGGCAGTTACCTGCAAAAATACGCCTTCCCGGACTGGTTCAAGGAACATAAAGATCGCAACAATGAATTGCCGGACACCCTGCTCTACCAGGCCACGCATGAATCGGGTTATGCCAACTGTATCCAGATGCGGGGCGAATACCTGTATGTTGCCGAAGGCAAAAAGGGTACGCGTGCCTACGACATCGCCGGCATCGCCAACAAGGGGGTCTCGCAACGCATTATCACTGCACCATTCAGCGAACTCGGGCATGACACGCATGTCGAATCGAAGAACGCGACCTGCGTAGTGCTGCCGACCAACCAGCCGATCCATGCCGCGCGCAACCGCACCAAGCTGAACCTGAAGACCAACATGGAACAGCCGATGCATGCTATCTACGACAACATGTACATCACCGACAGCGAGGAAGGCCTGATCGTCGTCGATGTGAATACGCTTGCGAATGGCGAACCGCGCGACAACTTCCTGAGCCGCAAGACCACCTGGAATGAAAACGGTGTACTGGACGGTGCCTCACACCTGACCATCGGCGGTTACTACTTCTATATCACGACGCCGAAGGCTGTCGTGGTACTCAACATGGATGACCCGGGCAGTCCGAAGCTGGTCACCACCATACCGATGAACAACCCGCGTGGCACAGCGTTGCAATTCCGTTACCTGTTCGTCACCGACGATGAAGGTTTCAAGGTCATCGATGTCACGCATCCTGGCCAGGCAAAACTTGTTGATGGTGCCTTCGTGCCGCTCAAGGATGCGCAACGCATCTATGTCGCGCGCACCTATGCCTATGTCGCGGCGAAGCAGGAAGGCCTTGCCATCATCGATGTCGAGAAGGCCGAACAACCGGAACTGTATATGCAGTACACGGCCGACGGGCAACTCAATGATGCACGCGATGTCGTGGTCGCCTCGACCAATGCCTCGGCATTTGCCTACGTTGCCGACGGCAAGAACGGTATCAAGATCCTGCAACTGACCTCGCCGGATTCGCAACCGCTGTTCTACGGTTTCAGTCCCGCGCCGCAACCTGAACTGATCGCCTATCGCCCGACCAGACATACCGTCCTGTCGGTATCGAAGGGTCTTGATCGTGACCGGGCCGTTGATGAAACCGGCGGACAAATCGCGATCTTTGGCCGTATCGGTTCACGGCCGTTTACCCTCGAGGAAATGCACAAGCTCTACCTTGATGAACACGGTGCGCCCTACTTTGTCACTGACGAGGTCCGCGAGCAGGACTTTGTGCCACTCAGGGCCGTCAAGGACAGGAGGATGCAGCAACGACCGAAGTTTGCCCGACCAAAAACCGGGGCAGGGGAAGCTGCAGGTGCTACACTCGACGGGGCAGATGTAACAAGCGGAATGAATTAATGCTCAGCGCACACAACCTCGCCTGCGAACGTGGCGGGCGAGTCCTGTTTGCCAACCTGGATTTTTCCCTTGATCGCGGCGACCTGCTACATATACGCGGTGCCAATGGCAGCGGCAAGACGACCCTGTTACGCACCCTGTGTGGCCTGTCACAACCGGCACAGGGTGAGATTCTCTGGAACGACCGGGCCATTGCCGATACGCGGGAAAACTTTCACGCCAACCTGTGTTACATCGGCCATCGCAACGGCCTGCATGGTGACCTGACCCCGCTGGAAAACCTGCAGAGTCACTGCGCCCTGCATGGTCAGCACGACGCAGATACTGCACAGAATGTCCTCACCGACTCCGGGCTTGCCGAACTACTGCACACTCCGGTCAAGCATCTCTCGCAGGGCCAGCAGCGCCGGGTCGCACTTGCCGACATGCTGCTGCGCAACACGATGTTGTGGATACTCGATGAGCCGTTTACCGCCCTCGATGTCGCTGCGGTGGACTGGCTGATTGCCCGGATTGTCATGCATCTGGCAAATGGCGGCATGATCATCATGACGACACACCAGGAAACCGCCGTCCGTGAGCACATCACGCACGAGGTGGTGCTCATGGCGGAGATTGGTCCGTGAGCGCGTTGTTCACTCTGCTCAAACGTGATCTGCGGCTGGCCAACCGGCAACGCAGCGAGTGGTTAACGCCGGTCGTATTTTTCATCCTGGTCACGACACTGTTCCCGCTCGCAGTCAGCCCGGAGAGTGATACGCTGCGCACGCTCGGCCCGGGCGTTATCTGGGTCGCGGCATTACTCTCGACACTGCTGGCCCTGCCGCGCCTGTTCGGCAATGAACTGAATGATGGCACACTCGAACAGCTTCTACTCAGCCCGCAGCCATTAAGCCTGCTGGTACTGGGCAAGATCTGCGCGCATTGGCTGGGCAGTGGCCTGCCACTTGTGATCATTGCACCGTTGCTGGCGATCCAGTTACATCTCGATATGAGCAGTATCGGTTTCGTGGTAGTGACATTATTGCTGGGCACGCCCAGCCTGAGCCTGATCGGTGCCATTGGCGCCGCCCTGACCCTCGGCTTGCGAGGCGGCGGGGTATTGCTGTCATTGCTCATCCTGCCTTTGTATACTCCCATACTGATTTTCGGCACCGGTGCGGTGATCGCGCACGGTGCAGGGCTGGCAACACAGGGCCACCTCTCCCTGCTCGGTGCCTACCTCTTGCTCAGCCTGGTGTTCGCGCCCTGGGTGACCGCACAGGCACTGAGAATTTCACTGGATTAACCGGGCACACCGTGAACATACACAAGTACGCATCCGCCAAGGTCTTCTACCCGCTCGCCAGCCGCGTGCAGCCGTGGGTCGCCGGGCTCGCCTTCATACTGATTGCTTTCGGCCTGTATCTCGGCCTGTTCGTCGCGCCACCCGATTACCAGCAGGGCGAGAGCGTACGCATCATGTTCATTCATGTCCCCAGCGCCTGGATGTCGATGTTTGTCTACGCGGTGCTGGCTGGTAGCGCAGCCATCGGCTTGATCTGGAAGATCAAGCTCTCCGATACCTTTGCCCGCGAAGCAGCACCGATTGGCGCCTCGTTTACCCTGCTTGCGCTGTTGACCGGCTCACTGTGGGGCAAACCGATGTGGGGCACATGGTGGGTATGGGATGCCCGCCTGACCTCGGAACTGTTATTGCTTTTCCTGTATCTCGGTTTTATCGCCCTGCAGGCATCGATTGAAGATCCGCGCCGCGCCGCACGTGCCGGTGCCATGCTCGCCCTGATTGGTGTCGTGAACCTGCCAGTGATTCATTTTTCCGTCGAATGGTGGAACACCCTGCATCAACCCGCCTCGGTAACACGCCTTGATGCCCCCGCTATCCATCCTGACATTCTCATGCCGTTACTGGTCATGTCGCTGGGTTTCACGGTATTATTTTTTTATATCATGTTGTTGCGCATGCGTGCGGCAATTCTCGAACAGGAACGCCATACCACGTGGCTGCAGGAACTTATGGGGAAAAACAGTGAACATGGCTGAATTCTTTAACATGGGAGGCTATGCCACGTATGTGTGGGGCAGCTATGCCGTTGCCGTAATCGTGGTCGGTAGCAACATCATACAGGCCAAACGCCGCCTTCGACGCGCAACGGAACAAACAACCGGATCATGAAAGCCCGCAAACAAAAACTTGCCATACTGAGTCTCGCCATTCTCGCCCTGTGCGGTGCCACCCTGCTCGTACTGAACGCCTTCCAGAGCAACATCGTGTTCTTCTTCTCACCGACCGAGATCAGCCAGGGCAAGGCGCCAGCCAATACCACCTTCCGTATCGGTGGCCTGGTTGAACAGGGCACAGTGCAACGCTCCGCCAACGGTCTGGACGTCGAGTTCCGCATTACCGATCTGGTGCAGAGTCTGCCGGTGGTCTATCGCGGTATCCTGCCCGACCTGTTTCGTGAAGGTCAGGGCGTCGTCGCCCAGGGCAAACTCGTGAACGGCCGTTTTCAGGCCGAGCAGGTATTGGCCAAGCATGATGAAAACTACATGCCGCCCGAGGCGGCCGCCGCACTCGAACAGGCCGCGCAGACCCTGAAAGCCGAATAGAGCCCGGCAAGGCAGGACAGTACCGGATCTGCTACTATGCGCGCCATGAAACAGACCGGCATGACAAAACCCGTTTTCCTGGTGATCGCCATGCTGGCACTGGGTATCGGCCTGTGGCTGGGCATGCAGTATTTTGCCGGGCAGCAATCTGCAGAACAGAGCGAATACCAGCAGGCGACCGTGCTGTCTGCGCCACGTGTACTGGGGCCGTTCGAGTTTACCGACCATACCGGCCAACCTTTCAACCGCGAGTCGCTCCGGGGCCGGTGGACCTTCCTGTTTTTTGGCTATACGCACTGTCCGGACGTGTGTCCAAACACCATGGCGGTGTTCAATCTGCTCGCGCAGGGGCTGAAACAGCAACCGGAGGTGCTCGACAAGACCCGCTTCGCACTTGTCTCGGTCGACCCGGAACGCGATACGCCGGATAAAATGGCCGACTACGTCAGCTATTTCAACCCGCGGTTTATCGGCCTGAGCGAAACCCGTCAGGGCAACCTGCTTGCCCTGAGTTCACAACTCGGCGTCGTCTACCTGGTGCGCAAACCCGAGTCTGGCAGCGACAGCTACGATGTCGATCACAGCCCGAATATCCTGCTCATCGATCCGGAGGCACGCTTCCACGCCGTGTTCACGCCACCGCACGATCCGGAACAGATGCTTGCAGACTACAACAGGATCATCGAAAACTATCAGCCATGAAAAGACTACCGCTAAAACTGTCCGGCCTGTTACTGGCCACCTTATTTACGATTAATGGTCATGCAGACCAGCTGATTTCAGTTGAAGACGCCTGGGTGCGTGAGGCACCACCGGGGGTGCAAATCCTTGCTGGCTATATGACCATCCATAATCATGCCAGCGAAGCCGATGCCCTGATCGGGGTCAGCAGTGACTGCTGTAAAAAGATCGAGATGCATGAGTCCGTCATGCAGGGCGGCGCGATGACCATGCAACAGCACGAGCAGGTGGCCCTGCCCGCTGCGAGTCGTACAATATTTGCCGCGGGTGGCCTGCACCTGATGTTATTCAATCCCGTGAAGCCGTTACGCGCGGGCGAGCAGGTGGTCATGCAATTGAAATTTGCCCGTCACGCCCCCATCATGGTCACTGCCGGCGTCAAACGCGCCACCGGCAGTGAGGAGCATCATCAACACCATCACCACCACGAGAAATAGGCCGGGCATGTCTTCCCTTAACCTGGCAGAGCGCCTGTTCGTCTGGCTGCAATACTGCATCCCACAGCACCTGATCTCGCGCCTGATGTGGCGCATGACGCGGATCAAGGCGCGCTGGTACCTGGACTGGCAGATCAACTGGTTCATCCGACGTTACAACGTCGATATGTCCATCGCCGAGAACCCCGATCCCGCCAGCTATGCGGATTTCAACAGTTTCTTCACGCGCTCCCTGCGTGCCGGAGCGCGCAACATCGATCAGGATCCCGGCACCATCACCTGCCCGGTCGACGGTGCCGTCAGCCAGCTTGGCAGGATCGACCACGAATCCCTGATCCAGGCCAAGGGCCATGATTTCAGCCTGACTGCCCTGCTCGCCGGGCGTGATGACCTCGCGGCGCCGTTTCGCAACGGCAACTTTGCCACCGTCTACCTGTCGCCACGCGATTACCACCGCATCCATATGCCGGTATGTGGTGACCTGCAGGAAATGATCTACGTGCCTGGCAAATTATTCAGCGTCAATCACGCCACGGTGTACGGTGTGAACGGAATTTTTGCGCGCAATGAGCGGGTTATTAACATATTCAATACCGATGCCGGCCCCATGGCCGTGGTCCTGGTCGGCGCTATCAATGTCGGCAGCATGGAAACCGTCTGGCATGGCCTGATCACGCCACCCTATGGCAAGGCCATCCAGTCGTGGGATTACCGGGACAAACCTGTTCACCTGACCCGCGGTGATGAACTGGGCAGATTCAACATGGGTTCGACCGTGATCCTGTTGTTCCCGGAGAATACGTGCGAGTGGGACAGCCGCCTGCAGCACAACGACAGCGTCAGCCTGGGTACGGCAATTGCGAGGTATATCCGGGGCTGATCAGGCCCTTTGCCAGGCGAAGGGCAACACGTCCTGGATGTGGTCCACATCGAGTAACAGCATGAGCAGGCGATCCAGCCCGAGTGCCACCCCGGCACAGGCCGGCATACCTGACGCCAGACCGGCAATCAGGTTCTGATCAGGCTTCACCTGCCCCTGCCCCCTGCCTGAACGAATGCGGTTATCCTGTTCGAAACGCCGCAACTGTTCTGCGGCATCAAGCAACTCGTGGAAACCGTTGGCCAGTTCAACGCCGTCGATGTACACCTCGAAGCGTTCAGCTACACCGTCTGACTCACGCACCTGTGCGAGCGCGGCCTGTGAAGCCGGGTAGTCATGGATGAACACGATTGCGCCTGTCGGCAGGGCCGGGACCACGACCTGGTCGAACAGCAACTCCAGCCAGGCATCCCTGTCGTCAACCGTCAGGCCGATAACCTCGGCAAACCCCAGCTCGGCCGCCCTGCTTACCAGTTCGTCATTGGAAATGGTTAGTGGATCGAAACCGGCATGCTGCAGAAACGCGTCTTGATAGGTCAACCTGTGCGAGGCAGTGATGCGTTGGCCGAGCACCTGCAATAACAACTGTTCGACTTCAGCCATGAGGAGATGGTGGTCAAAGCCGGCCCGGTACCATTCCAGCATGGTGAATTCCGGGTTATGGAAACGCCCCGACTCACCCTGCCGGAACACCTTGCAGACCTGGTAAATGGAACCGCTGCCGGCGGCCAACAGGCGCTTCATCGGAAATTCGGGGGAGGTCTGCAAGTAGTATGTGTCATGGCCAGGACACACCGACATACTTTCAATATTCGGGTCGGTATTACCTGCAGCCGACAATAGCGGTGTTTCCACTTCGAGCACGTCGCGGGCAAGAAAAAACGCGCGGATCTGTTGTAACAGCTCCGCGCGTTTCCTGATCGTAGCCAGCGACGCAGATGGCCGCCAACCCTGTTGCCGGTCAGTCATCTTCCCTGGCGCGGCCCACGTATTCACCGGTCCGTGTATCAACCTTGAGCAGCTCGCCCTCATCAATGAACAGCGGTACACGCACGACCGCACCGGTTTCGAGGGTCGCCGGCTTGCCGCCACCACCCGAGGTATCACCGCGCACCCCCGGATCGGTCTGGGCCACCTTGAGGACCACGAAGTTGGGTGGCGTGACAGTCAGTGGCACACCGTTCCACAACGTCACCGTGCAGACATCCTGCTCCTTGAGCCATTTCACGGCATCGCCGACGGCATTCGCGTCCGCGCCCATCTGCTCGTAGCTTTCCGGGTCCATGAAATACCAGAACTCGCCATCCGTATACAGGTACTGCATCTCTGTGTCCACGACATCGGCGGCTTCCACCGATTCGCCCGACTTGTAGGTGCGTTCGATCACCCGGCCGGTCTTCAGGTTGCGGATCTTGACCCGGTTGAAGGCCTGGCCCTTGCCCGGCTTGACGAACTCGTTCTCGATGATCGAACACGGATCGCCGTCGATCATGAGCTTGAGGCCACTACGAAACTCATTGGTACTGTAACTTGCCATAGATTCCTCTCTGTGTGTGGTCGAGCAGTCCTGCCGTTGGCCACTGTCGAATGCTAAGATGCGCCTATGATACAGGCTTCCATGCACAGATTGCAGCGTTGCGGCTGGCAGGCCGAACTGGCCAGCGCCATTACCGAGCCGGCCGAACTGCTCACGGCCCTGGGGCTGCCGGCACAACTGCTCGAGGACCTCGAGCCGGCCAGTCGGGACTTCAGGCTGCGCGTACCGCGGTCTTTCGTGCAACGTATGCAGCCCGGTGATCCCGATGATCCCCTGCTGCGCCAGGTGCTGCCCCGCGCCGAGGAAAACCTGCCCGTCAGCGGTTATGTCGCGGACCCGGTTGGCGATCTCGACGCCATGACCGTGCCCGGCCTGCTGCACAAATACCACGGACGGGCCCTGCTCGTGACAACCGGCGCCTGCGGTGTGCACTGCCGCTACTGTTTCCGCCGCCACTTCCCCTATAGTGAAGCCAACCCGGCCCAGACTGACTGGCAGCCGGCACTCGATTACCTCGCCGCAGACACGAGTCTGCGTGAAATCATCCTCAGTGGTGGCGATCCGCTCATGCTCAGCGATAATCGGCTGGCCGGCCTGGTCGAGCGGCTCGAGGCTATCCCGCACCTGCAGCGTCTGCGTCTGCATACGCGCTTGCCCGTGGTCTTGCCGGCGCGCGTCGATAGCGCGCTGACCGACTGGCTGTCCAGGACGCGCCTGCAGAGCATCATTGTCCTGCATATCAACCATCCCAACGAACTCGACCCGTCGTTGTCAGCGGCCTGTGAGCGCCTCAGGGCAAGTGGTTCTGCCCTGCTCAACCAGTCCGTGTTACTCAAGGGCATCAATGACAGGGCTGAAACACTTGTTGCACTCAGTGAGCGGCTATTTGCCGCCGGCATCCAGCCTTATTACCTGCACCAGCTCGACCCGGTAGCAGGCGCCGCCCATTTCGCCATCAATGACGAACAGGCCGGGGACTTGCTGGCGGCTATGCGCGAGCAACTGTCCGGCTACCTCGTACCGAAACTGGTCCGGGAACAGGCCGGAAAACCGGCCAAAACGCCTGTCTGAGTCTTCAAATCGCGCTGCACCGCTTTACTACCGCGCACAATATGTTGTTATACTGCCCCTGTAGTTGATCGCGGGGGTTGATCAACACATTACTTCTCGAAAATCAGGGAGTTGGCAGCAATGTCATCACTGGACCTGTCAATGCTTTCGCTACCCGAGCAGCATCCGGCGGAACCCGGATCGTTTGACACGCGGCCGAAATCTGTAAATGCCTGGATCGAAGCCCTGCCTATGGCCAACCTCGGCGAAACATCCAGGCTCGTCTTCAAGGTCCTGGTTGAGCTCAACCGGGTCGAGCTGCCTGCCAGGCAACGCATGCAGACCCTCGAGTTACTGCTCAAACCTGCTGAATATGTCGCCACCTCGCTGGAAAAACAGTATGCGGGTCGCCCCCTCCCCCTGCATGACAGGCATCGTAAAATCTCGGAGTTGTCGAGGGCACTGCTCAGCGAACTGGCAACCGGTTACAAGATCGTGGCGCGCAGCCTGTTGAGCGCACGTGGCAGGCTGGATCAGAAAATGGTCGCGTTTGCCCTGCATCGCGCCATGTACTACCTGGGTGAACTACTGCTGCGCAGTTACCAGGTTTACACGCCTTACCCGAAACATGTCTGGCTGGAACTGCACAGCATGTATCAGTATGCAGAACATTATAAATTACTCACGTTCAAATACCCGTTGCCACTCGGCACGGACAAGGAATGCTCGCTGAGCCAGATTTACAAGCGTTGTGTATTGCTGTCGCTGGCCATGCCCTACCAGTTGCTGCGCGGTGAAATTGATATTGTTGCCAGCTCCCTGTGTCACCTGGTCGGTCTTCTGCGCATTGAAAAAATTCCCGACTATACGCGGCCGAAT
>JASFME010000018.1:0-18304 GCA_050117725.1 Granulosicoccaceae bacterium
ACATCAATGATTCCAGATAACCGTGAAGTCAGAGATGAGCCGGGTGTGCAGACACACAATAACAAGCATTAGTACCGCAACGATGCACAACCGGTTCGTCATGCGGCCATATAACAGTGGCCATCACATCATGTTCAGACGACGCTACCCATTCCCTCGTCTGATGCCCCGGCAGGTGCGTGCAGACCGGCCAACCGGCAGCCCTGGGCAACCGGCCCTCCAGGCAATAGTTTATACAGGTACTTGATGCCACCGTTGTTGTGAAACTTCTCATCCAGCGCATCATGTAATTCACGGGCATTGATGTTGCCGTTATGATGTCGTACGTAATACTCTTGCAGGGCACGCACCACCACCCAGTGATCATCGCTGAGTGTGATACCTTCTGTCTCGGCAAGGCTTGTAGCATCGTGCTGTTGCCAACCACGAGGCGCGTGGGGGAATTCCGGGTCCCGCTCGGCATCACTACCGGGATGAAGCACTTCTTCCATCGATTCGGGTGGGGTCCAGAGGTCGTCGTTCATAGCAATCCTCCCTAGTAGAGAAAAACGAAGTCTATTGCGACTTGTTTTTAGTATCGCTCCGGAATCGCCAATGAGCAAGCTGAATCACGGCATGAAGCGATATCTTTCTACCCTGATAAAAATACTGTATTTTCAATCCGGTACGATGCCGAGCCTGGCCAACCCGGCAATAAAGTCCTTCCGGTTCTCATAGTGAATCGCCTGCAGGCCGGCCTTGCGCGCACGGGCAACGTTACCGGCATCATCATCGACAAACAGGAGGGCAGATGGTGGTAAGGTTAATGTTGCAGCAACATCTTTGAACAGACCCGGCTCACGTTTACCCTTGCCCAGGTAATAACTGTTGAAGATGTGATCAAATGCATCACTGAAATGATACTTGTCATCCAGCCAGTCCAGCCAATGGGTCTGATCGCTGAGAATACCTGTAATATATCCCTGCGCCCGTAAGGCGCGCACGTATTCGATCATCCATGGCCGGATAACGAAGCCGTCCAGAATACGTCTGGTCAACGCCGTATCCTCACCCCTCAGGCCGGTACGCGCGCGCAACAGGGCCCAGAAGTCTTCGGCAGTGCCCTGCCCCAGAACAAAGCCCGAATCATACACCGCATGCATCGCCGTGACGGGCATGGCCTCGGCATCCAGACCCTGTTCGCGGGCCAGGGCCATGAGGCCGTTGCGAAAGCCTTCCTCAGCGAGTACACCGCCGAAATCGAACAGAATGGCTTTAATCGAATGTTTGTGCATGACAACGCGAAAGGCTGATTATACCGTCATCCTTACAGGCCAAGTCGTGTTGCTACGTAAGGCGCCTTGTTTTTTATGTGCCCCGTGAACAGCTCCGTGAAATTACTCACGACCGATTCATTCAGTTCAGGAATGGCCAGGAGTTGTTCAGCCCAGGCAGAAACCTTTGGATACTGCTTCTGCGGGTAAAGCACATCGGCCATGTTTAACAAATTCGTTCGCATAAACAAGGGCGCGAAGCTGATGTCAACGAGGGAAAAAGACTCACCATTGAAATAGGGACCCTTGCCCAGCTGGGGCTCGAGCCAGGCAAATTGTTTCTTTATCTGTTCAAGCTTCTTCTCATAACTGTCCGCATCGGCTGCATGAATCAGCCCGGAAAATTCCAGCACCAGGCTGGAGCCAAAGTCGATCCAGCTACGATCAATAGCGCGTTGCAAGGGATCCCTGGGTAAGAGTACTCCGGGACTTATTTCATCCAGAAACTCATCAATCACGGCCGATTCAAACAACACGTGCTGATCATCGACTTTCATCACAGGCACCTTGCCAAACGGGGATATCTGTTTGAACCAGTCAGGCGGCGACGCCAGATCAATATACGTGACCTTATAGGGGATATCCTTATGCAACAGCGTGAGTACCGCACGTTGGACAAAGGGACAGATTTTGAAACTCACCAACTCAAGATTCATAACTCCGGGTACCTGTTACTGATGTTATGGCTTCAACTTCACGCGTAACTTGCCCTCGGTGATCTCGATCTCCTCGACGCCATCACGAATCGCTTGCCAGAAGCCACCCGCCTCGCCGAACTCGGTGAGCAGGTTGATATTTTTCATATTGCCGAGCCAGGCATTCGGCAGCGGCACGCCCCACACACTCACACCCTTCAGCACTGCCCGTGGCTTGTGCTGGTCAATGCGCAGTTCCATACCGGCGGTGACCTTCAGGGTCTTGCCGCCGACGAAAGGCATCTCCGGGTCGAGGTCGATGAGCAGCTTGGCACTGGCCAGGTTTCCGGACAGATCGATCGCCAGCTTGTTGGCGAGATCGGTGTTATGCGCAAGCATCGCATTGATCTCTTTCTCCGTGAAAAACACCTCGCGGCGCGCATCGGCCTCCGAGTATGGCTCGGGCTCGAGTGCGCCGGTACGTTCGGTCCGGACACCGATCCGGTTGAGCTTGCGGTCAAGGCGTTGCTGCTCCTTCGCGCCCAGGGTCACCGGCGTGAACTCGGTGGGGAACAAATACGTGGTAACCACAAAGTAGCCCACCGCGAGCGTCACGGCCATGGTGATGACGACAATACCAAAGGTGCGCCAGCCATTATGCGCTTTGGTCGTGGCGGGTTGCGGCGCAGGCGTCTCGCCCGCTTGCGACTCTGCGGGCGTTTGTGTCGGGGTGTCAGGCTCGCTTTCAGGATGTTGTGGCTCGGTACTCATACTCGGACCTTGTCATGTCAGGATGAATGACCAGTATCGCCGATTTATCCCGGGATTGCAGGTCCATCCACTGTATTCAGGGTACGGTCCTGCTGTCATGCCGTCCCTGTGCTTCGTGTTCCTGTTCTGTTTCGCTGCGCGGGTCGAGTTCGACCACCTCGGGGCTGGTACGGGTCATCATCACAAATTCCTCCTGTAGCTCTAGCGGTACAGGCTCGGCAACCTTGAGCCGGTACAGTGCAAACAGGCCGAGGCCAACCAGGGTAATAAAGAAAAACAGCATCAATGCTTCACTGCCCAGCCATTGCATCATGATCCCCGCAAGGACGGGACCTACCGCCGCCCCTGCGCCATTGAGCAATAACAGGGTGCGAGTTGCCTCCATGACATGATCTTCTTCTACCTGATCATTTGTATGCGAGACACAAAGAGCATAAATCGAAAACGAGAATCCACCATAGATCATGGTCAGAGACAGCAATAACCATTGCGGATATACGCCAAACAGGTATATCAATCCCGCAATGCCTGCGGCAATAAACGCCACCAGCATCAACACGGTCCGTCGATCGCGCCGATCAGACCAGTGGCCGATCGGCAACTGCAACAACACGCCACCAAAGATAACCATGCTCACAAACAGCGCAATACCCATATTCGCAAAGCCGAATTTTTGCGCATAGAGTGCACCCAGACCCCAGAACGCGCCAGTAACCAGCCCGGAACAAAATGCGCCGACGGTGCCCAGCGACGATACCTTGAATACCTCCCGCAAAATCAAACGACGCTTCGTGATCTGCTGGGGCTGTGAGAGGCGTGTCGCGGCGATGGGCACGAGCGCGAGCGCGAAGAACACTGCACCAAGCGCAAAGCTCGCCAGTTCGGTCGGACCATAGATCAGTAACAAAAACTGTCCTGCGCCGAGCGCTATGAGGGTAATCATCATATAAACCGAAAATATTCGGCCGCGTTTTTCGTGGGTTTTGATCAGGCTGTTGAGCCAGCTTTCAACCACCATGTAGAGCCCGACAATACATATGCCGCTGATAATTCGCAGCACCCACCACACGAACGCATCAACAATCAGGCCGTGCAGGATCATTACGGCGGATACTATTGCTGCGAGCACGGCAAAGGTGCGGATGTGCCCGATAGTCCTGATCAGGCGCGGGCAGAGATAGGCGCCGATAATATAGCCGACAAAAAATGCCGACATCACGACGCCGATTACAGTAGCGGAATAGCCTTCAATGCTTGCGCGCAGACCCAATAACGTGCTCAACAACCCGGATCCGACCAGGAGAATGCCGATAGCCAGCAATAACGAGTAGATAGAAATAACAGTGCTTAACATGTGCCAGGGTCAATGTATTCGGAATTGCATAGTCTCATCTATCAGCAGCGTATCCAATGGCTTGACGCCAGTATTGTGCAACCAGTCGGACAATAACAAAGTCAGATCCGCCAAAACAATAATTACCCTACCATTTACCAGTGAGAATATTTAGCGCAATACTGCATAATGGCATCATATCAAACCCGCTTTAAGCATTGATGAAACGTAAGGTATCCGTTCTTCCCCTGGATAATTCGTTTGCCCGGCCTGCAGAAACAACACGACTGCGATCTCGCGTTCATTTATGGTTTGCTGCAATACATGACCGCGACCCTGTCCTGCGGCACATCAATCAGCAACAGCACTTCACCGTGTGCGAGACCATCGCGGAACTCGCGCAACGAGGTGTCCGGCACGCGGATCGTGTAAAACGCACCACTGATAAAGGTAACGGTCATCACCAGTGTGGGGAGCACGGCCCGGTTACACCAGTCCGTAATACAGCGCCGCAGGCAGGCCAAGTAACGCCAGGCCGAACAATGCCAGCTCACTCTCCCGGAACCACCAGGCAAGCCGGGCGCGCAGAGCGTGGCGCTGGCGCACGGTTGCCCCGGGCAAACCTCACATATCGCTAAGATAAGATTTTGCTTCCTCGCCCGGGTTGGGCAGGCCGGCGACACGCCAGGCGTTCAGGCAGGAGCCGAACAAATCGTGCACCCAGAACCTGTCTTTATCCGCGGCACGACACACTCTGTTCATGGCCGGCGCCACACCGTACTGCATGTAGTGGTCACGCAGTGCATCGATCACCTGCCAGTGCTCTTCGGTTAGCCGTCGAATGCCAAGACGCCTGGCAATCTGTCGGGCGACCGAATCATTCCAGGCATGCGGGTTCGTGATTAGCCCTTCCTCATCGAAGGCAAGACCCTGCTCGTACTGCTTTGCGTATGCCATGCTTACCTCCTTCCGGCACAAACCAGATGGGCCATGCGGTATAATCCATGACAACTGAATTATATAATAATTAGAGTGTGGTAACTGCGCATTTATCCATACAATTTGTTTGTCGCCTCGTGCTGGAAGATTAATGAAATCTATCGCTTGCCGGCGGATCTGTTCCCGTCAGGGCGGAAAATGGTCTAGACGCGGATTTGTTATTATAGGGGCACAGATGCTTCGGCGTCCTGTTAACCATTACGCGTACGCGGTTGAGTCACCGCGTTTAACACACGGGCCATATCACTTACACTGGGACGCCTATGCCGGATAATCATACAAAAAAAATAATCTTGCTCGGCCTGCTCATCGCCGCCGGTATTACCATGCAGATGTTCGATCTGCTCGACCCGCAGGAGCTGATTCGCATTGGCCGTGACTATGCCGATCAATGGTGGCTGATCGTCGTGATCATTATCCTGCAGATCGTCCTGTTTACCTTCGCCCTGGCCGGCTCGATCTTCCTGTGGGTCGCTGCGACACTTTACCCGCCGGCCACCGCGACCTTTATCCTCGTGTCAGGTGCGACACTGGGCGGGCTGTCCGCTTACCTGTTCTCGGCCAAACTCACCGAGCAGTGGTCTGCGAGAGTACAGCAATCGCAGATCTACCGGATGTTGCACAAGCAGGACAAATTTTTCACCCTGCTCGCCATGCGTATCATGCCAGCCTTCCCGCATGCCTTTGTCAACTACAGTTCGGGCATGCTGCACATTAAATGGCGTTATTTCATCCCGGCAACCATGATCGGCATCGGCGTGAAATCCTATGTCTATGCCGGGGTCATCTACAACGCCAGCACTGCAGAGTCGTTTACCGAGTTACTGGATTTCTCCACCTATGGCCCGTTACTACTCATGTCCGCGTTCATCATCACCGGTTTGTTCATCAAGTACCGGGTCGACAAGTACCGCGCCCGGCCACGGTAACGGGTATTTCGGCTGAATGCTATGGATACACCAGGCATTGGTAGTTCTTTCTCAGCAGTACTCAGGCGCGCATCGGCACAATGATGGATAATGCCACTGTCCTCATTGTTGGTGCGGGTTTTGCCGGTTCCGTCATCGCGCGTGAACTGGCTGAAGCAGGCCATCGTGTACTGGTCATCGACCGGCGTGCACATATCGGCGGCAACGCATACGATGAATACGATAGTCACGGCGTGCTGATTCACACCTATGGCCCGCATATATTCCACACCAATGCCGAACGGATCTGGCAATGGCTATCCCGTTTCACAGAATGGCACAAATACGAACACCGGGTACTGGCAAAGACTGGTGAGCAGCTGGTTCCGATCCCTGTCAATCGTACGACGATCAACAAGCTGTACGGGCTCAATCTTGATGAACCTGGCGTTGCAGATTTTCTTGAAAAGGTACGGGAACAGCGTACGCCCATCCTGACGAGTGAAGACGTCGTGTTAAACAGTGTCGGCAGCGAGCTATGCGAACTTTTTTTCCGCGGTTACAGCAAGAAACAATGGGGGCTGAACCTTGATGAACTCAATGCAGGTGTGGCGGCACGCATCCCCACGCGCACCAACGATGACGACCGCTACTTTGACGACAGGTTTCAGGCAATGCCGAAGCAAGGCTATAGCAAGATGTTCGAGCGTATCCTCGACCATGCGAATATCACCCTGCAGTTACAAACGGACTATAAAGCAATCAGGGGGAAAACCAGCCCACTGCATACGGTATATACCGGGCCAATCGATGCCTACTACGATTACCGTTTCGGTAAACTCCCCTACCGTTCGCTACGTTTAGAGCATCAACATTTTCCTGACACCGAGTGGTATCAGCCCGTTTGCACTGTCAATTACCCCAACGAGCACGCCTACACACGTGTTACCGAATTCAAGCACGCCACTGGCCAGAAACATACCGGAACATCTATTGTTCGTGAATATCCACGCTCAGAAGGTGACCCGTACTATCCGATCCCCCGGCCGGAAAACGAGGCGCGCTACCAGCAATACAGATTACTGGCAGAAAATGAGCCCAACGTCACATTCGTGGGAAGGCTGGCACAATACCGCTATTACAATATGGACCAGGTGGTCGCTGCTGCGTTGAATGTTGCAAAATCCCTGGTCAAAAATCTGGATAATGCGAAATGAACGACTCTATAAACACCCGGAAAATTATTGTTTGCTGTCCCGGGTCAGTAGTTACGGGTGGACCAGAATGTTTGCACCAGATGGTACATGAAATGCGCGATCTGAAGCACGATGCATATATTTGCTATTACCCGTTCAGCGAGCATCATGAATGCCCGGATGCCTATAAATATTACGATGCACCACAAACAGATATAGAAGACCATGAACAAGACATCGTCATATTACCGGAAGTCGCTACTCCCTTGATAAAATGTTTTAGAAAAACAAGAGTAGCGATCTGGTGGTTATCAGTAGACAACTACTACTTTCGACAAGGCAATAGCTGGATTGTGGACGCAATAAACAAATTGCGCACTCTATACAGAGGCAGGGTGCCAATATTCAGGTTAAGACAATACCTGCACTTTACACAAAGCGCTTATGCTCACGCCTTCCTGCAGAAACATGGAATCAACAGCATGATGCTGACAGATTATCTTTCAGCAGAGCACCTCAAAAAGAATATGAGTATGGATGCACGAGAAAATATCATCGCTTATAATCCAGCAAAGGGACAGTTGACGACAAAAAGATTGATTGCGTCATGCCCGGACTTCGAATTTATACCAATACATGCTATGACTAAAGCCGATGTTGCCGATCTTCTCCGACGGACAAAAATATATATAGATTTTGGCCACCATCCCGGAAAAGATCGCCTGCCAAGAGAAGCGGCGGCGGCAGGTTGTTGCGTAATCACAGGGATTCAGGGCTCCGCAAGGAATGACGAGGATATTCCTATACCCCGAAAATATAAATTACATGATGACAAAAAAGTTAACGTTAACAAGTTCAGAAAAACTGTCACATCTATTTTCGACGACTTCGAGTCCCACACCGCAGACTTCAATACCTATCGTGCTCAAATCCAGGCAGGACAGGAGGTACTCAGAAGCCAGGCGAACGACATATTCGGCGATCCTGAAGAAAAGACACGACCCGCATATTCATGACAAGTCATTGTCCTGACCAAATTCCTGGCGTATCTCGCGCAACCTCAACAGAAACCTCACTGTAGTTTCAGAAAGGGATAACGCTCGATTTGCTCGCTTGTCCAGAGCGATAGCCCGGCCTGTTGTCCCACGGTTTCAATGGCAATCACGCGTTGCGCGCCGGAAAAATCCACCCTGGCCGGTGCCTTGCCCTTTTCTGCAAGCTGTTCCAGGATATACTCATCAAGAAAACGTTCTTCGTCCTGGCTGGAGAGCCGGCCCTTGAAACCACGGCGGTGCATGCGCACATAAAAATGTCGGCCTGCCAGTTCATCGAGCCAGTACGACACGACTTCCCTGGCCTTGTTTTCAAAATCCCCCGCGCTCTGGTAGGTGAAGCGATGGGTCACCGGTACAATCCGACCGATTGCATTCAGGGCAGGCGTCTGCATCGCATACAGCATGTGCATGTCCTCGAGGAACTCTTCGATATCCTCCACCTGCATGACCAGCACATTCATGTAATCGGTCGTCATGGTCTTGCCATATTCGTAGAGGAATTTGCGCGCGGCCTTGAACCGCTGCTGTTGCACGCTGACGATGACATTCCACTCCATGTCAAACCGCCGCGCACAATGCGACCGCGGTGACCTGGTTGCGACCGCCATCCTTGCTGGCGTACAGGGCCTTGTCTGCCGCCGCAACAACCTTGTGTTTGTCGTAGCAGTCCTCGCAGGTCACGACGCCGATACTGATGGTCACGCTGATGTCGCCGGCAGCGGCGAGCACCTTTTCCCGCGCGACGGCGAGGCGCAACCGCTCGGCAAGCACGACAGCACCGTCACTGCCGGTTTCAGGCAGAATCACGAGAAACTCCTCGCCACCATAACGTACAGCCAGATCGATGCGGCGCACCTCCCGTAATACCACCTCGCCGATGCGCTTGAGCACCGCGTCGCCGGCCTGGTGGCCGTAGCTATCGTTGACCTGCTTGAAGTGGTCGATATCGAACATGAGCACCGAGAGCGGGCGCTCAAAGCGTTGCGCACGCGCAAGCTCGCGTTCGAGCAGTTTTTGCATATAGGCGTGATTGTACAGGCCGGTCAGGCCATCGCGGTGCGACAGCTCGAACAGCTGTTTTTCCCGCAGCAGTGCCCTGATCACGGGACGCAGGGCAAACACGGTGAGCACGAGAACAAAGAAGGTTACCGCGAGTACGACCGTGAACAGGATCAGCAGCTGGCGGTTGACACCGGCAAAGAAGCGTTCCTTGTTGACCACGGCGAACAGTTGCCAGTCGTCGCCTGCCAGAACGCGTGACTCGAGAATGTAGTCATCATCGGTAACGCCGGACTCGATACGCGCCTCGAGCGCACCGCGCGCCGCACTATCGTCCAGCTCGCGTGGCCAGTAGATGATCTTGTTGTCACACACAATGCCGAGATTGCCCAGATTTTGCTGCGGCACATCGATGACACGTTCGATGCCGGCGTCATCGACGATCAGGATGTCCGCCCCGACATGGCCGGCCTTGCGGTCCACGATGGGCGAGCAATACAGCATCCGGCTTTCACCCGCCAGCTGCCTGGGGCCTAGCACGCGGATCTTGCGCAATTGACCGAGATCACAGGCGGTCACGGCGCCGTCGGGGAGTGGCACGCCGACAGCGAATAGCAGATCGCCATGCGGATCGAAGCGGCTGATGCCGACGATCTCCCGGTTGGCCTCCATGGCATCGGCCAGCTTGGGCGCGCTGAACGCGACGAGTTCCTCTTTGCTGACATCGCCCTTCAGGTAGGCAATCTGCTTGTTGCGGATCGCGGTGCGGCTTGCGCTTTGCCGGGCGAGGTCGTGATGCTTGTCGAGCACGCCCTGTAACAGCCACAGGCCACTGTCGAGAAAATGGGTAATCTCATGTGATTGCTCGCTGCGCAGTCGCTCCGACAACGGCCGGAAGCCGAACATGTAGAAACTGGCCGTGAGCAACAGACAGCTCAGCACCACCACGATGTAGATCTTGCCGATATCGCGCTGATATCGTTCCATGCCTACCCCCACAGCAAGACATATTAATTTTTATTATAGACTTAATATATAGATTTTCTGGTAAATAAGCCCCTTGTTTTTAATGTCATTTCACCGCGCCGCGGGCCGGGCCACCCCCCCGGCCCGCCCGCCTGATATACTGCGCGCATCATGTTTAGCGAGCTCAGCACCCCGCAACTACTGGCTATAGCCGTTCTGCCGACCCTGTTTGCCATCGTCGTGCACGAGGTGGCCCATGGCTGGGTGGCCTACCGCCTCGGTGACAGCACCGCCTACATGATGGGCCGCCTGACCCTGAACCCGCTCAGGCATATCGACCCGATCGGCACCATCATCGTCCCGGCGATCCTGATCATCACGGTCGGCTTTGCCTTCGGCTGGGCCAAACCGGTGCCGATCACCTGGCGCAACCTGCACCACCCGAAACGTGATATCGCCCTCGTCGCGGTGGCCGGCCCTGGCGCCAACCTGCTCATGGCAATCGGCTGGGGCGTGGTGGCAAAAATCGCGAGTGTGCTGCCGGCCGGACTCGGTATGGTCAGTCTGCCGCTCGTGTACATGGGTCTGTTCGGGATCCTGATCAACACCGTGCTCATGGTGTTCAACCTCGTGCCGATCCCGCCTACCGACGGCGGACGGATCGCCACCAGCCTGCTGCCGCCGCGCATCGCCATCGCGCTGGACCGTGTCGAGCCCTATGGCATGTTTATCTTACTGGCGTTACTCGTGACTGGCGTATTGTGGCAGGTGATTGGCCCGGTTATCGACAACATCATGTACCTGATCCAGAACCTGACCGGTTTACGCTAAAGCAGCTATTGCCCGCTTGCTTATAACAATCCCGGCGCATAAAAAAGGCCGGGACGACAAGCGCCCGGCCTTTTTCTGATAACAGTGCACCGGATATTAGTGCACGATAGTCTGCGCCAGAACCAACAGGCTCACAAACACACCGAACAGCCCAACCGTCATCAGCGTCAGGCCCCGTACACACTTCGTATCAGCTTCGTTACTCATCACATCACCTCGGGTAAAAGATTGATTATCTGGCCCGTTTACGGACCATCCAGAGTCGGCAAGCAGTCTACTGCCTGCCCCGGGAATTGGAATTTCAACGTTCTGATGGGGTGATAAGCTATTTTTGAGTGAATTACTTGGTTATTTTGTAAGGGTACTTCACATGCACAGACAAAAGGGTCAAGCCCCTTTAAATGGCGGGGATCACCGCTGACCACAAGTTCATCTCCTGGTGTGGCGCTAACCGGCCATAGTCTCAATCGCAACTGTAATCGTGCAACAACAGACCTTCCAGCAGGTAATCCGCCAGCATGGGATGGGCAATCAGGTAATCCGCCGTGGTTGGCGTCCAGTTGTCATGTGCTTCTTCCACCGCGGCGTCCCACTCGGCAATATCGAAATCACCACGCCCCACCCACAACAGCGCGACCACTTCGATCTGCTGGGCAGGTTCAAGATCGGCAAAGGTTTCTTTGAATTCCTGGTAGGTGGCATCATCCGTGTGGCCCGCCAGCGCCTGGCGCCCCCAGTCCTCGGCAGGACTACCTGGTACGTCAGGCAGCACCACCTCTTCCTGGGCGTGGAATTCACGGGCCTTGCTGATCAGAAAGCAAACAGTATCCGGATTCACATCTAGCACAAATGTCCACCTCGTGTAAGTTGCGGATAACTCAAATACTACGCCTGGTGAGACTGCGTAGTAAACACTGCTCTGTGTTTACCACGATACTCCCTTTACTTATCGAATAATAAATGGGACTGCTAGATCAGGAAATGTGGACCGCCACCCACGACCAGCACAACACATAGACCCAACACCATATTCAGCGCACTCAGGCGACGAATCCAGACAAGATAACGCTGCCTGTTATCCCCTGTCCGGTGTGATTGTCGGTACAGCCGGTAGGGACCAAAGAACAAGACGAGGAAGACGAATGTCATCAACAAGCCGAGAACCGCCATGAGGATAATATACCGCGGCGCACTGGCAAACCCGCCGAACAGGCTGGCAATCATCCAGGCACCGCTTGCCAGCAGGGCAGCCATGGCAACCCATATCCAGAAGAAGAAACGCTGCAACACCGCAGCCATCAGCAGGTGTTGATGAGCAGTGTCCAGCCGACCGACTGCACGGTACAACACGATAACGGTAAAAAAACTGCCGCCTACCCAGATGTTAATGGCAATCAAGTGCAGGATAATGGCCAGGGCATTCCACATATAATCTTCTGCGGCTAGAGCCGTTTTCCGACCAGGGTCGGTGTCTTGTCGGTGCGCGTTTCCAGCTTCAAATAACTGACCAGACGAATACTGCCTTCTTTATGCAAGGTCTCATGTATTTGCTCAACGGTGCCGAGGATATCCGCAAGCTCCCCTTCGATATTGGTGCCGGAGGCATGTGTCTCTATCATGAAGTCATTACCCTGAAGCATTTCAACGACGCGCGTGATCTCTTTCCTGACAGAGACCCCGCTGCCAATCGGCACGACCTGTAATTCAGCGGTTGCTTTCATTTTGCTATTCCCGAATTGATGGACGGTCAGGCAGGCCGGCATATCGGCCAGACCGGAACAGTGTAACAAAAACAACAATCCGGGGTCTGCGCCGGAGATTTCGGTGGTTAACAGGGGATGAACAGGGATTGCTGCACATGACGAGCAGAACGAGTCATCGCTGTGTCAGAAAATAGCCGATGCATCCTGGAAAGATGCCGGGTGTGCCACACCCCGTGTTATCCGCGCCGCAGCCTACCTGAAAACGCCAATGGTTCCCGAGGTTGTGCATGCCCCAAAGAGAATGGGCATAATATCCAAAGTAAAGGATTACTTCTTTTTGCGCGCGGACGAGGACCAGTAAGGTGTGCCACCGGCGACACGGTAACTGAGGTTCTGGGCGCATTCGTTGGCATGTTGCGTGACTTCCTTGAGCGTACCGCGCCGGTTACCGACAATGGTCTCATTTTCGCGCGCAATAACATACCGATACCAGTCGCCACCCTCGATACCCGCGGGCGGTTCGGTCTTTTCCACTGCGACAACCTTGTAGGTCCTGTCGGGTGTAGCTTCATTCTTAACGGCGTCCATAAACAATTCCCTCGCAACTCATATACGCATGAATACTATCATCGTGATTCATTTCAGCGGCGCCTGCCCCTGGGTCGTGGTTCTTCAAATTTGACCTTCAGGAAATTGCCCTCGAATGACTTGCCATCCAGCCCGTCAATGGCGGCGCGGGCTTCATGGCCTTCCATTTCGAGAAAGCCGAATCCTTTACATGTACCTGAAAACAAATCTTTCACGAGTTTGATTGAACGCACCGTGCCGAACTGTGAAAACAGGGCCTGCAGGGATTCTTCGGTGGTGGTGGGCGGTAAACTGCCAACAAATAATTTCTTCACTTTGAAGTTCCCCTTGTAACGCTAAAAAAGCAAACCCCGCGATACCTCGCGGGGTTTGCATAAGACCTCAAACTATACGGGCTTAGGCCTGTACATTTGTTGCCTGCGGACCTTTCGGGCCGTTTTCCACATCGAAGGTCACATTTTGACCTTCAGCCAGGGTGCGGAACCCCGCGCTGGCGATAGCAGAAAAATGAACAAATACATCTTTTGTGCCATCAGAAGGGGAAATAAAGCCGAAGCCCTTGGCTTCGTTAAACCATTTAACGGTTCCTGTTGTCATGATAATTACCTCATCAAAAGTTATAAAAAAGAACGTGTTACAAATCTTACGAGGTAATCAACAGGAGTAATCTTGGAAGAGAAATACTGATAAAAACCAGGATAGAATGTAGCTGTGCAGTATAACCGGTTTTTGACCCGGAAACACTACATTATATATATGGCACAAAAACGCTATTTCAAGGCTATCGCTTAAATAGATGCACCATACCGGGCATAGCGCCGTATCGCATCACTTTTTCAGCCGCCGCTCGATGAGCGGGCCGGCGCGTCATCGGACGACGCCTGTAAAGTTCGCGCCTGTTGTTTCATCAGTTCGACGATGGCATAGACACCGACGTGACGATTAGGGGAAAGGTGCTCATCAAGGTTCAGCCGGGTAAAGAGTTCGTCCACATCCAACCGCTCGATTTCTCCCACCGTTTTGCCGGCGCTCAGCTGGATCAACACGGCCAACACACCCTTGATGATGCTCGTATCGCAATCGCCATGAAAACGGACACGATGCGGATCATCCTTGTCACAATAAGCGCTCACCCAGACCTGGCTCATGCAACCCTTGACCTTGTTCGCCTCAGTCTTCAGCGCTTCGGGCATGGCAGGCATTTTTTCGCCCAGCTCGGTCAGGTACTGATAGCGCTGATCCCAATCACCGAGTAGCTCGAAGATCTCGACGATGTCATCCAGAGTAGTCATCATAATTCCCGTGTCTGTTTACACGCTGAAGGATTCGCCGCAACCGCACATGTCCTTGACATTGGGATTATGGAATTCAAATCCCTGGTTGGCGACGTTTTGTTTCACGTAATCCACCTCGAGGCCGTCAAGCCGCGGCAGACTCTGTTTATCGACTACGACCTTGACGCCGTGGCTTTCGAATACGACATCACTGTCGTCGACAAGATCGGCATAGTCGACCACATAGGCAAATCCGGTACATCCCGATTTTCGTGTACCCAGGCGCAGACCCACACCGTGGCCGCGTTTTTCCAGCATCATTTCGACGTGCCTGGCAGCGCCGTCAGTCAGTGCAACACTCATACGTAGCTCCTTGTCCTGTTCATAACAGCCCCAGTGTCAGTTTCGCGGCATCGCTCATGCGCTCCTGGGTCCAGGGGGGATCCCAGACCAGTTCCACGCGGGCATCCGTAACACCTTCCACAGACCGGATCGCGGACTCCACCTGGCCCGGCAATATGCCGGCCACCGGGCAACCGGGGGCGGTGAGCGTCATCTTGACGAACACTTCAGACTGCTCGTTGATCTGTACCTTGTAGATCAGACCCAGGTCATAGATATTCACGGGGATTTCCGGGTCATAAACCGTACGCATCGCGGCAATGACGCGCTGTTCCAGTGATGCGTCCTCCGGCTGATTTTGCACGGGCGTGTTTTGCGTATCCATAGTGCTTAACCTTTTGCAGCTGCAGCGTTATCAAGGGTGTCGTTCAGTTTTGCGGCAACCTCGTCGCGCAGCGCCTGCACCTCGATGTGATCGACAATCTCACCGGCAAACCCCAGGCACAGCATTTTGCGCGCAGCGGCTTCATCGATGCCACGCGAACGCAGGTAAAACACCTGCTGTGGATCGAGTTGCCCGACCGTCGTGCCGTGACTGCACTTCACATCATCGGCGTAGATTTCCAGTTGTGGTTTCGTGTCGACCTCGGCCTTGCGGGTGAGCATGAGGTTGTCGTTCGACAGTTGTGCATCGCTGTGCTGAGCCTGCTTGTCAACCAGGATGCGACCATCAAACACGGCCCGCCCCTTGCCATACAGCACGCCCTTGAATTGCTCGCGGCTGGCACAGTCGGGCACACTGTGACGAACGTCCAGGTGAAAGTCCGTCAGCTGCTGATCCCCGACCGTGTACAGGCCATTGAGGATACATTCTGCGCCTTCCTGTTTGAAGGTCGTGGTGTAATCGGTTCTGGCCCAGGCACCGCCAAACGAAAAAGTCGTACCGCGATAATGGCTGTCCGCCTGCTGCGACAGGTACAGACTGCTAAGGTGATAGGCACTGCGACTTTCGTCCTGGACCCGGTAATGCGCCAGCGAGGCAGCCTTGCCCACCGCAATCTCGGTGAGATTATTGTGAAAATACACGGGCGACGGCGCAGCCGGGCGCGCCATGAAGCGCTCGACCAGCGTGGCGCTGGCACCCTCATCCAGTACGACGAGATTGCGTGGCTGCTGCAACAGCGGCTGCGCATCGACCTCGCCGAGATAGATCACCTCGATGGGACGATCCAGTTCCACGCCGCTTTCCACGTGCAGGAACATGCCGTCATTCAGCAGTGCCGTATTCAGTGCGGTAAAGACATGCTCGGTGTGGGCGGCGGTTTGCCCGAACCAGGTCGACAGCATGTCGGGGTCGACGGACAACACGGCCCGCAGGCTGCCCAGCTTCACACCCGCAGGCAGGTCCTCGATGGTCGACAGCCGCGACACGCAGTGGCCGTTGACGAAGACCAGCCGGTAGGCATCCAGTGCCGGGATCAGGCATTCCTCGATATCTGGTACCTGTTCGTCAACAGGCTGTTCAGTGGCAGGCCGGAACGCATGCTGGAACAAGGCATCAACACTGGTATAGCGCCAGGCTTCCTGCTTGCGATGTGGCACCGGCAACTCCGCCATGGCCTGCCTGGCCGTGTCGCGGGCCTCGCGCAGCCATACGGGGGCGTTTTCCGGCAGGTCACTGTCGGCGTCACTGGTCAGTTGCTGAAACCACTCGTGCTGTTGCTCTGCCGTGCTCATGCCGCGGCTCCTTCCTCAAGCCAGCCATAGCCTTTGGCCTCGAGTTCCTGCGCCAGTTGTTTGTCACCCGAGCGCACAATACGCCCGCCGACAAGCACATGCACGACATCGGGTTCGATGAAATCCAGCAGCCGCTGGTAATGCGTGATCAGAACAATGGAACGCTCCGGACTGCGCAGGGCATTCACACCACCGGAGATAATGCGCAACGCATCGATATCGAGCCCGGAATCGGTTTCATCGAGAATCGCGAGTTGCGGATCGAGCATGGCCATTTGCAGGATTTCATTGCGCTTCTTCTCGCCACCGGAAAACCCGACATTGACGTTGCGCTTGAGCAGTTTCTCATCGAGTTCGAGCAGCTTCGCCTTGTCACGCACCGCCTTGATGAAATCGATCGCCTCGAGCTCTGCCTCACCGCGCGCACGACGGTTCGCGTTCAGCGATTCACGCATGAAAGTCATGTTGTTCACGCCCGGCAGTTCCACCGGGTACTGCATACCGAGGAAAATACCGTGGTGGGCACGCTCTTCCGGCGCCAGGGCCAGCAGGTCCTCGCCATCAAGCGAAACCTCGCCTGCCGTGATTTCATAACCCTCGCGGCCGGCCAGTACATGCGACAGCGTGCTTTTACCGGAACCGTTCGGCCCCATGATGGCGTGCACTTCGCCGCGGCCGATCTCAAGGTCCAGACCCCGCAGGATTTCTTTACCCTCGACAGCGACGTGTAAATTCTTTATAGACAGCATATCTGACATCTCCATTTCAAACGTTAACCCACCGCGCCTTCCAGCGTGATGTTCAGTAACTTCTGTGCTTCGGCGGCAAATTCCATGGGCAATTCCTGGAACACTTCCTTGCAGAAGCCGTTGACCAGCATGGACACGGCGTCCTCTTCGGACAGTCCGCGCTGCCGGCAGTAGAACAGCTGGTCCTCACTGAGCTTCGAGGTGGTGGCCTCGTGTTCCACTTTCGCGGTTGGGTTGCTCACCTCGATATAGGGAAAGGTGTGCGCCCCGCAGCGGTCACCGATCAACAGGGAATCGCACTGACTGTGATTGCGCGCATTTTCCGCACGCCCCGCCATACGCACAAGGCCGCGGTAGGTATTCTGTCCCTCACCCGCCGAGATGCCCTTGGACACGATCGTACTGCGCGTATTGCGCCCGACGTGGATCATCTTCGTGCCGGTATCCGCCTGTTGCTTGCCGCGGGTCACGGCGACCGAATAGAACTCGCCGACGGCATCATCGCCGCGCAGAATGCAGCTCGGGTATTTCCAGGTGATGGCAGAGCCGGTTTCCACCTGGGTCCAGGAAATATGCGAACGATCGCCGCGGCAGTCGCCGCGCTTCGTGACAAAATTGTAAATTCCACCGCGACCCTGTTCATCGCCGGGATACCAGTTCTGTACCGTCGAGTACTTGATGCGCGCATCTTGCATGGCAATGAGTTCGACGACCGCCGCGTGCAGCTGGTTTTCATCGCGCATCGGCGCCGTACACCCTTCCAGGTAACTGACATGGCTGCCAGGCTCGGCGACGATCAGGGTGCGCTCGAACTGGCCGGTGTTGGCCTCGTTGATGCGGAAGTAGGTCGACAGCTCCATCGGGCACTGCACGCCTTCGGGGATGTAGACAAAGGTACCGTCCGT